>NZ_JAMOKY010000002.1:0-271714 GCF_024499815.1 Stenotrophomonas testudinis
GTGTGTTTTTTTTTTGGGTGGGGGGGGGCGGGGGGGGGGGGGGGGGGGGGGGGGGCGCGCGCGCGCGGCCCCCCCCCCCCCCCCCCCCCCCCGCTACCGGCACCCGTGCGATCAGCGCGCCAGCAAGGCGCCGATTACCACGGCCACGGCCAGCCAGATCCATTCAACCGCGCCGTTGGCCAGGCTGGTCAGGGTCCAGGCCAGGTGCGGGCCCATCCGCAGCGCGGCATCCATCGGGTTCAGGCCGATCGAACCACCCATCCAGGCGCTGGCGATGCACCAGTAGGCCACCGCGCTCACCAGCACCGTGCCCAGCACCACCAGCGCGATGCGCAGGCGGCCCGGGCCCAGCGTGCCCAGGCGCAGCATGAACGTGAGTTCCAGGGCGGTCAGCACCGCCATCCAGCCGACCTGGCGGCCGGTCATCAGGGCCAGCAGCACCCAGACCATCGGGGCGACAACCAGACCCAGCAGCAGCATGAAGGGCCAAAGCCAGGTGACGGTCCTGGCACGCGCGGCATTGGAGGACATCGAAGCTTCCTGAAGGACACCCACAGGATACTGTGGTTTGCCGCAGTGCACCGGCGGGGGCAGGGCGGCTGGGCTAGAATGCCGTCTTGCGTGGCTTCGGCCGCGGCCCCATATCGGTCCCCATGTATTCCCGTAGCAGCGAACCTGTCCACTTCGAACGCGATTGCGAGGCCGTGATGGTCCCGCAGGGCGACACCGTGACCCTGCCTGCCGGCAGCTATGGCTATATCACCCAGGCATTGGGCGGCAGCTATTCGGTGTTCGTCGAAGGCAACCTGTTCCGCATCGCCGGCAAGGACGGCGACGCCATCGGCAAGGAGGCGCCTGCGCCGCTGGAACTGCCCGCCGATGCCACCGACGAACAGGTGGAGCAGCTGGTGTGGCAGCAGCTGCGCACCTGCTTCGACCCGGAAATTCCGGTGAACATCGTCGAATTGGGCCTGGTCTACGAAGTCGAGATCAAACATCTGGACGAGGGGCAGCGCGAGATCGACGTGAAGATGACCCTGACCGCGCCCGGCTGCGGCATGGGTGACATCCTCGTCGACGATGTGCGCAGCAAGCTCGAGATGGTCCCGACCGTGGCCCAGGCCGATGTCGAACTGGTGTTCGACCCGCCGTGGAACCAGCACATGATGTCCGAGGCCGCCCGGCTCGAAACCGGCATGCTTTGACCTACGGCCCGCCGCACGGTGGGCCCGGCACTACCCGCAACCAGAACAGGAATCCTCCGGTGTCCCAGTCCATTCCCAGCTTCGCCGTCACCCGATCGGACCACCCGCGCAGCGCTGAAGAGCGTGCCCAGATCCTGGAGAAGCCGGGCTTTGGCCTGCACTTCACCGATCACATGGTGGAAGTGCGCTGGGACAAGGACACCGGCTGGCACAACGCCAACGTGCGTGCCTATGGCCCGCTGCAGCTGGACCCGGCTGCGGCCGTCCTGCATTACGGCCAGGAAATCTTCGAAGGCATCAAGGCCTACCGCCACGCCGATGGTTCGATCTGGACCTTCCGCCCGGATGCCAACGGCCGCCGCCTGCAGCGTTCGGCGCAGCGTCTGGCGCTGCCGGAACTGCCGGTGGAGATCTTCGTCGAATCGCTGAAGCAGCTGATCGCGCTGGACAGCGCCTGGGTGCCGTCGGCCGATGAGTCCAGCCTGTACTTCCGTCCGTTCATGATCGGCGACGAAGCCTTCCTCGGGGTACGCGGCGCGCACAAGGCCGGCTACTACGTCATCGCCAGCCCGGCTGGCCCGTACTTCGCCAAGGGCGTCGCCCCGGTGTCGATCTGGCTGTCCACCGAATATGCGCGTGCAGCCAAGGGCGGCACCGGCGCGGCCAAGTGCGGTGGCAACTACGCCGCCTCGCTGCTGCCGCAGCAGAAGGCGCAGGCACAGGGCTGCTCGCAGGTGCTGTTCCTGGACCCGGTCGAAGGCAAGTACCTGGAAGAACTGGGCGGCATGAACGTCTTCCTAGTCTACAAGGACGGCACCCTGGTCACCCCGGAACTGTCCGGCAGCATCCTCGAGGGCATCACCCGCGAGAGCATCCTGCAGCTGGCCCGCGACCGCGGCATGAAGGTCGAAGAGCGCAAGGTCACCATCGACGAGTGGAAGAACGGCGTGGCCTCAGGTGACATCGCAGAAGTGTTCGCCTGCGGTACCGCGGCGGTGGTCACCCCGATCGGCCAGCTCAAGGGCGAAGGCTTCTCGGTGGGCGACATCAACGCCCCGGCCGGCGAAGTGACCATGTCGCTGCGCAAGGAGCTGACCGACATCCAGTACGGCCGCCAGCCGGACCGCCACAACTGGCTGGTCAAGCTGGGCTGATCGCCCGGATTGAACTGTACAGCCGAGCCCACGCTCGGCTGCGCTCCCTGTAGAGTCGAGCCATGCTCGACTGCCGTACCCGGAAAGCCCGTCCCCGCGACGGGCTTTCTGCGTTTCAGCAACCATCTCCGGCAGGCTGCCTGCCGATGTCGGCAAAGACATGGGTGGACACTCAAAGTCCCGTTCATGTCTGTCGAAGTGACGTGAAAGTTCCTTCACCTTCACAAACCCTACACCCAAAACGTCTCAGATCCGAAATTTCACGTTACTGAAAAGACGCTGAAAATCTTGTGGAGTCCGTTTCAGGTCATTAGCGTCAACAGTACGGCGGGTCGCAGGGGAATCCGCTGACGGACCGGACTTCGAGCCATGCGTGCACACCTCCATCGCGCGTTCGGGCCGGTGCTTCTGCCGATTCCGGCATTCACACCACTAGAAAGGGAAATTCCGATGTCCCAGGTTTCGCAACCGCGCCTGCGCAAGTCGTGGGTGGTTCTCAGTGCTTCCGTCGTCACCTCCCTGCTGCTGGCCGCCCCGGCCTTCGCTGGCGATGTCCAGCTCAGCGGGTTGAAGTCCGCGCCGGTGCACCAGCAGTTCATCGTCAAGTTCAAGGACGGCAACCAGCTGGTGGCCAATACCACCGCACTGGCCTCGTCGCTGAAGACTGCCGCCGCCGGCCTGCCCAGCGCGCAGGGTCGCGCCCTCGGCCTGCAGCAGGTCCGCCGCCTGGCCACCGGTCCGAGCGTGGTGCGCTCCGACCGTGCGCTGGACCAGGCCGAATCCGAGCTGCTGATGCGCAAGCTCGCCGCCGACCCGAACGTCGAGTACGTGGAAGTCGACCAGATCATGCGTGCCACGCTGACCCCCAATGACGCCCGCCTCAGCGAGCAGTGGGGCTTCGGCACCTCCAATGCCTCGATCAACGTGCGCCCGGCCTGGGACAAGGCCACCGGCACCGGCGTGGTCGTGGCCGTCATCGACACCGGCATCACCAGCCACCCGGACCTCAACGCCAACATCCTGCCCGGCTACGACTTCATCAGCGATGCCGCGATGGCGCGCGATGGCGGTGGCCGCGACAACAACCCGAACGACGAAGGTGACTGGTACGCCGCCAACGAGTGCGGCGCCGGCTACCCCGCGTCCAACTCCAGCTGGCATGGCACCCACGTGGCCGGAACCATCGCCGCGGTGACCAACAACAGCACCGGCGTGGCCGGTACCGCCTTCAACGCCAAGGTCGTGCCGGTGCGCGTGCTCGGCAAGTGCGGCGGCTATACCTCCGACATCGTCGATGCCATCACCTGGGCCTCGGGTGGCACGGTCAGCGGCGTGCCGGCCAATGCCAACCCGGCCGAGGTCATCAACATGTCGCTGGGTGGCGGCGGCACCTGCTCGACCACCTACCAGAACGCCATCAACGGCGCGGTCGGCCGTGGCACCACCGTGGTGGTGGCCGCCGGCAATGAGTCGTCCAATGTCTCCACCTCGGTACCGGCCAACTGCGCCAACGTCGTGGCGGTCGCTGCGGTGACCTCGGCCGGCGCCAAGGCCAGCTTCTCCAACTACGGCACCGGCATCGACATCTCCGCGCCGGGCGCGAACATCCTCTCGACCCTCAACACCGGCACCACGGTGCCGGCCAGCGCGACCTACGCGTCCTACAACGGCACTTCGATGGCGGCGCCGCACGTGGCCGGCGTCGTGGCGTTGATGCAGTCGGTGGCGCCCTCGCCGCTGAGCCCGGCGCAGGTGGAAAGCATCATCAAGAGCACTGCGCGTGCACTGCCGGGCGCCTGCTCGGGCGGCTGCGGCGCGGGCATCATCGATGCCGATGCGGCGGTCACCGCGGCCATCAACGGCACCGGCGGTGGCACCAACCCGAATCCGGGTGGCACGGTGCTGCAGAACAACGTCCCGGTGACCGGCCTGGGCGCAGCCAGCGGTGCCTCGCTCAGCTACACGGTGCAGGTGCCGGCCGGCCGTTCACAGCTGCGCGTGGCGATCAGTGGCGGCAGCGGTGATGCCGACCTGTACGTGCGCCAGGGCAGCGCCCCGACCGACACGACCTACACCTGCCGCCCGTACCTGAGCGGCAACAACGAAACCTGCACCATCAACAACCCCGCCGCCGGCACCTGGCACGTCCGGGTGAAGGGGTACAGCACCTTCTCGGGCGTCAGCCTCAACGCCCAGTACTGAGCCCACGTCCCTCTCCAAGGGCACGCCCCGGCTTTGGCCGGGGTGTTTTTTTGGAGCCGAGCCTACGCTCGGCTGTCAGGGAGCTGCCGAGCATGGGCTCGGCACTACGGGTTCGTCAGACCGACTCGAAGCGGTTCGCCGCCACGTTCTTGCGCACGCGCTGCGGGTCGAAGATGCGGCCGTTCATGGCGATGTACACGCCGGTCGGCAGCGACTGCACTGCACCGATCGCACAGCCGATGTTGAACTCCGCATCCGAACCACGGAAGCGCGCCGGGCTCAGCGCACCGGTCATCACGATCGTCTTGTCCGGAATCGTCGCCAGCACCTGGCCGGTCTTCACCATCGAATCGGTGCCATGGGTGACCAGCACATGACGGGTCGCCTGCGCGGCGATGGTCGCGCGGATCAGCTCGCGGTCGTCATCGTTGATGTGCAGCGAATCCTTGCGCAGGATCGGAATGACGTTGAAGCGGAAGGTCACCCCCAGCTCCCGCAGGATCATGCCGATCTGCGGATCACCGATCTGGTAGTCCGACTTGTCGTCGAAGTAGATCTTGTCGATCGTGCCACCGGTGGTGACGACCAGGAGCTCTTCCATCATGTGCATGCGCGAAACCAGGACAGGTACAGCGGCGCGGGGCCGGGAACACAGATGATAAGGCCCGGAGGCCGCAGCGTCAGCGTCGCTTGCTGAAGCGGGCGCGCAGCCCCGGCAGGCTGGCGGCGAAGATCACCAGCAGGGCCAGGGTGATCTCGATCAGCGCCAGCCAGCGGGTCTCCGGGTGGCTCCAGGCGCTCATCACCCCGTGGCTGAACCAGCCCAGGGCCAGTACCGAGGCCCAGAACCGGGCCTTGCGCCAACCCAGGCGCAGGGCGATGGCCAGCGCCAGCGGCGGTGCGGTGAACACCAGCTGGGTGGCCAGCCAGTGCTTGTCATTGATGAACCAGCCTGCGTACAGCGCCGCCAGGCCCAGCAGGGCCAGCAGCAGGACCGCGCGCGGCGCGGTGTTCATCGGGCCAGCCGCTGTGCGATGTCGGCCACCCGGCGGCCCAGCGCGCGGGCCAGCACGGCCTCGTCGTCGGTCGGCTGCGGGTCGTCGGCGGCACCGGCCACGTGGCTGGCGCCATACGGCGTACCGCCACTGGTGGTGTGGCTCAGCGCCGGCTCGGTGAAGGGGATGCCGACGATCAGGCAGCCGTGGTGCAGCAGCGGCACCTGCATCGACAGCAGGGTCGATTCCTGGCCGCCGTGCATCGAGGCGGTGGAAGTGAACACGCCGGCCGGCTTGCCGGCGAGGGTGCCATTGGCCCACTCGGCGCCCAGCCCATCAAGGAAATGCTTGACCGGCGCGGCCATGTTGCCGAAGCGGGTAGGGCTGCCCAGCAGCACGCCCTGGCACTCGGCCAGGTCCTGCACGTTCACGTAGGGCGCGCCGTCATCGGGTACCGGCGGCTGCGCGGTCTGGGTCACCGCGGCCACCGGCGGCATCGTGCGCAGGCGCGCGGTCATGCCCGGCACCTCGCCGATGCCCCGCGCGATCTGGCGCGCCAGCCGTGCCACCGAACCGCCCCGGCTGTAGTACAGCACCAGAATCTCGCCCATCGCGTGCAGGTCTCCTCATCGTGTGGATGCCAGTATGGCTATCCTGCATCGATTCCGCATCGGGTACCCTTGCGCCGATGGAACCTCTGGATACGCTCAACCTGTGGATGGAGCGCGCGCGGGATCGCGCACGCGCCGCCAGCTTCGGCCGCTTCCTCTGGCGCCGCTTCCTCGACGACCGCCTGTTCCAGGCAGCGGCGGCGCTGGCCTACACCACCGTGTTCGCGCTGGTGCCGCTGGCGATCGTGGTGTTCGGTGTGCTGTCGGCGTTCCCGGTGTTCGACCGCTGGAGTGACCAGCTCAGCGACTACGTGTTCTCCAACTTCGTGCCCAGCGCCGCGCGCGCGGCCGAAGGCTACCTGCGGCAGTTCTCGGCCAGCGCCGGCCAGCTCACCGCGGCCGGCTTCATCGCCCTGGTCGTCTCGCTGCTGATCACTCTCAACAGCGTCGAGGAAACCTTCAACCAGATCTGGCGCGTGGGCAGCACGCGGCCCAAGCTGACCCGCTTCCTGGTCTACTGGACCGTGCTGACCCTCGGCGCGATGCTTGCGGCCGCTTCGCTGGCGGTGTCGGCGCGGGTGCTGGCATTGCCGCTGTTCGGCACCCAGGAAGGGCGGTGGCTGGCAGATCTGTCGCTGCGGCTGGCGCCGGTGCTGATCGAATTTGTCTGCATCATGCTGGTCTACCGGGTAGTGCCACATCACACGGTGAAGTGGCGGCATGCGATTCCCGGCGCAGTGCTGGCGGCGGTATTGCTGGAACTGATCAAGTGGGGCATCGGTGCCTACTTGGGCAGCTTCCAGTCCTACCAGAAGCTCTATGGCACGGTCGCCTTCGTGCCGATCCTGCTGCTGTGGATCTACCTGTGCTGGGTGGCAGTGCTGCTGGGGGCGTCGCTGGCCTCGTCGATGGCCGCCTTCCGCTACCAGCCGGTGGAACTGCGCCTGCCGCAGGGCTTCGAGTTCTACGGCCTGCTGCGCCTGCTCGGGCGCTTCCAGCAGGCGCGCGCGCTCGGCAAAAGCCTTGACGACGACGAGATCCTGCGCCTGGAACCGTTGCTGACTGATGCGCTGCTGCATGATCTGGTCTGCGAACTGCAGGCCCATGGCCTGCTGCGCCGCGACGAGAATGGCGACTGGCTTCTCGCGCGGGATCTGGACCAGATCAGTCTGTCCGACCTTTACGAATGGACACAGCTGCGCATTCCGGTAGCCGAGCAGTTCCTGCCCTACCGCGACGACAGCCTTGGCCGGGCCGCACTGGCGGCGCTGGACGAACTTCGCCTGCCGCTGCGCGAACGCCTCAAGCGCCGTGTCAGCGACATCTACCCCGATTCTGGAGACACACCATGACCCGCACGCCCTTGTTGAAGGCCCTGCCGCTGGCGCTGTTGCTGGCCCTGACCGCCTGCAAGCCCGCACAGGAACCGGCCCCGGCCAGCAGTGCACCGCCGGCCCAGGCGCCGAGGGCCGCGGCCCCGGCGGCGGTGGAGGGCGCGGATGAGAATCCGGCCGAGCGCACCACGGCCGAGTTCCCGACCCTGAAGATGAAGGCCATCGACGGCAGCGACTACGACCTGGCCGCGCACCGTGGCAAGTGGGTGGTGGTGAACTTCTGGGCGACCTGGTGTGCACCGTGCCGCAAGGAGATGCCGGAGCTGTCGGCGCTGCATGCGATGCGCAGCAACATCGAAGTGGTGGGCCTGGCCTACGAGGACATCGAGACGCCGGAGATGCAGGCGTTCCTGGCCAAGCATCCGGTGACCTATCCGATCGTGGTGGTCGATCCGTTCGACCCGCCGGCCGACTTCGCGATCCCGCGCGGCCTGCCGCTGACGCACCTGATTGATCCGAACGGCAAGGTCGCGCACACGTTCCTGGGGCCGGTCACCGCCACCGACATCGAACAGCAGATCGCCGCTGCAAAGTAGGTTTTCTGCCTGCAGGGCTTGCAGCCCTGCACCTGCAGAAGCGGAAGCCAGAGCAACAGCAGAAGCTGGTTTCCTGAGGGGAGGCGGGGTGGGCCCGGTTGCGGGGGACGCCGTAAACCCGTCCATGGGGGCTTGGTCGCGGCATCCATGCCGCTCACACCCCCTCAACCGGACCCACCCCGCCTTCGACAGTTGGCCGCGATCTGTCGGGACGGCGTTCTGCTCTGGTGGGTGCCGACAGTTGGTCGGCACGGGGTCGGATCCCGTTGCGAGGCAACGGGCTCTGACCCCAGTGGAGGCGTCATTTCACCGGCGTCGGTTTTTTGGCCTATGGCTGCAGGGTCCAGCGGCCGGAATTCTGGCGCTGCCGGGGTGCCAGCGGGCCGTCGTGCTGGGTATGGATGAAGCGGCCCTGGTGGTCGGTCAGGCAGGTCAGCAGCAGGGTGCAGCGGGCGGGACCGGTCGGGTGGTTTTCGGCCATCTGGATGCCTGGCCAGGCGCTGGTAGCGGTAGCTGCCGCCGATGCGCAGGCCTGTGCCACGGATGTCCAGCACGTACTGGTTGCCGGCAAAGCTGACCTGCACCGGGTCGCTGAGGTTGGTGAACTGCCGTTGTTCAAGCGTCGTGGGTAGGCTGTAGTCGGCAGCGCTGGCCAGGGCGGAACAGAGCAGGGCGGCAATCAGGGGCAGGCGGTGCATGGCGGAACCTCCTTGGGATGGTCCGGTCATGCTCGGCAGTGGCGCGTGCTGTTGCCTGTAGGACTACGTGCAAATGCAAAGGGGTCGGAGCCCTTTCCGGCGGAAAGGGCTCCGACCCCGCCTTCATCGGATCAGCTGGCCAGTTCGGCCTGCTCGCGCTCGATGCCGTACTTGCGCAGCTTCTCCACCAGCGTGGTGCGGCGCAGGCCGAGCAGCTGGGCGGCATGGGCGACCACGCCCTGGGTGCGTTCCAGTGCTTCGTTGATCAGGCCCAGTTCGATCGTGGCCATGTGGTTGCGCAGGTCCAGGCCGTCATTGGGCAGGGCCGGCTGGGCGCCAGCGTTCTCCGGAGCGGCCTGTCCGCCACTGCCCGGGGTGTGGAAGGAGAAGCTGCGCAGGTCCAGGCGTTCTTCGCTGGCGGCCACCGGTGCCGGGGCGGGCGCTGCCACCACGGCCATCGCGGCGTCGCCACGGTAGCGGGCCGGGAGGTCCTGCACGCGCACCGAACCACCCGGGTGCAGCACGGCCAGGCGCTCGACCAGGTTGGTCAGCTCGCGCACGTTGCCGGGCCACTCGTAGCTGGCCAGGGCCTGCAGGGCTTCCGGGGTGAAGCGCACTTCGCCACGGCCGGTGCGGCCGAGCTGCATGGCGATGGTTTCCACCAGGGCGGGCAGGTCCTCACGACGTTCGCGCAGGGCCGGCACTTCAATCGGGAAGACGTTGAGGCGGTAGAACAGATCCTCGCGGAACTTGCCTTCGGCGATGCGGGTTTCCAGGTCGCGGTGGGTCGCTGCGACCACGCGCACGTTGCAGCGGATGGTCTGGTTGCCACCGACGCGCTCGAAGCTGCGCTCCTGCAGCACGCGCAGCAGCTTCACCTGCATCGGCAGGCTCATGTCGCCGATTTCATCCAGCAGCAGGGTGCCGCCCTCGGCCATTTCGAAACGGCCCTTGCGCGCGGTCAGTGCACCGGTGAAGGCCCCTTTTTCGTGGCCGAACAGCTCGCTTTCCAGCAGGTCGGCGGGAATGGCGCCGCAGTTGATCGCAACGAACGGCCCATCACGGCGCGGCGAACGCTGGTGGATCGAACGCGAGACCACTTCCTTGCCGGTGCCCGATTCGCCCAGCACCAGTACGGTGGTGTCGAAGGCGGCCACCTGCTCGATCATGGTGCGCAGCCCGGTCACCGCCGGGCCGTTGCCGGTCGGGCCCTGGTCCTGTGCGGCGCCGGCCTGGTGCTCGGCGTCCAGGCGTTTGAGGCTGGCGCGGCGCAGCAGCGCCTCCATCTGGGTGTGGCGCAGCGGGGCTTCCAGCGGCCAGATGTTGGCCTCGTGCAGGCCGTGCTGCTGGGCAAACGCTGCAGCTTCACCGTCGGCCAGCAGCACCGGCGGCGGCAGGCTGCTGCCGCCCAGCCAGGCGTACAGCGCGGTGCTGGCGGCGCTGTCGTCGAGGCTGCCGACGATCACGGCCATCCAGTCGTTCTGGCGCTGGCGGCCCAGGTCGAAATCGGCCGCGTCGGAGACCCAGCGCGGGTTGAAGTCCATGAATTCCAGCAGGGCAACGGTGCGCTCGGCACGCACGGCGTCGTTGTCCAGTACAAGGATGCGCGATTCACTCACGATCGATCCTCCCTGAGGCCTTCCAGGATCGGCATGACTTCCTGGATGTACGACAACTTGCTGACGAAATTGTCGGCGCCGGCGCGCAGCGCATGCTCGCGGTGCTCGACGTCGTCGAAGTGGCTGGCGATCACGATGTACGGGGCATCATCCTGCGACTTGATCAGGCGGGTGGCCTGCAGGCCGCCCATTTCCGGCATCGCCAGGTCCATCAGCACCACCTGCGGGCGCAGCGACTCAGAGCGCTCGATGGCTTCCAGGCCGTTGCCGGCGCTGCCGACGATCTGCAGCCAGTCGATCTTTCGGAAGTGGCGCATCGCCGCGTTGATGAAACCCTCATGGTCGTCGACCAGCAGGACTGTGAGCTTGTTCATGTCCAACATCCTTTTCAGCCCACTCGGGCCAGCTGTGGTTGCCTGGCGCTGAGCCGGCGCCGTTCACGGGCCGGGGCGATATCCAGTTGTTCGCGGTATTTTGCGACGGTTCGGCGGGCAATGTTCACCCCTTGGCGTGACAGCAGTCCCGCAATGGCCTCGTCAGCCAGCGGGCGACCGGCCGGTTCGGCGTCGATCAGGCGGCGGACCATGGCCTTCACGGCCTGGCCGGACACGCTGGCACCTTCCAGGCGCACTGCGAAGAAATGCTTCAGTTCGAAGGTGCCGCGCGGGGTCTGCAGGAACTTGCCGGTCGTGATGCGCGACACCGTGGATTCGTGCATGCCGATCTCTTCGGCCACTTCCTTCAGGGTCAGCGGCGCCATGGCTTCCTCGCCACGCACCAGGAACGCGGCCTGGCGCTCGACGATCACCCGCGCGGTGCGCAGCAGGGTGTCGTAGCGCATGGACAGGCCGCGGCTGAACCAGCGCGCCTCCTGCAGCATCTCGCGCAGGGCCGGGGCGGCGTCGCTGGTTTCGGCCAATGCCTGTTCGTACTGGCTGTTGATCGAGACGCGGCGGCTGGTGGCCGGATTCAGCGCGACCTTCCACTGCTCGTCGGCGTGCCACGCGACCACGTCCGGTACCACCACCGCGTTGCGCTCGGGCAGCAGGCTGTCGCCCGGGCGCGGCTGCAGCGACAGGATCAGGCGCACGGCCTCGCGCACGTCATCCACTTCGGCATCGTGCTGGCGGGCCAGCGCGGGGTAGTCATGTGCGGCCAGGGCCTCCAGCGCGCCTTCCAGGATGCGGGCGGCCAGGTGCCGGGCCGGCACCACGCCGTGCAGGCTGTAGAGCTGGGCCAGCAGGCCTTCGCGCAGGTCCTGCGCGGCCATGCCGGCCGGTTCGCCGTGCAGCAGCTGCTGTCGAATGGCTTCCACGCTGGTGCCGTCGATGTCGAACTGGGCGCTGGCCAGCAGCTGCAGCTGTTCAAGCGGCGCCTGCAGGTAGCCGGCCTCGTCGCAGTGTTCCAGCCAGAAGGCCGCCACGGCCAGCTCGCGCTCGTCCAGATCCAGTGCCAGGCGCTGCAGCACGCGCAGCTGAGGGTCGGTGGATTCGCCTGCAGCGATGCGCGCCACGCGATCGTCGTAGCCGTCCTGCCAGCTGCTGCCGGCCACGTCCCACATCGAGGACTCGGGCAGCTCATCGAAGGCGGCCGTTTCCAGGGTGGTGGCGCTGGCGTCGGTGGCGTCGGCCGCCGGTGCCTCGGCGTCCTCGATTTCCAGCAGCGGGTTGGAGTCCAGCAGGCGCCGGATTTCCTGTTCCAGGTGCAGGCCGTCCAGCTGCAGCAGTCGGATGGACTGCAGCAGCTGCGGCGTGAGGTGAAGCGTCTGGCCCAGCTGGGTCGAAAGTGCAGCCTTCATTTCAGTTCCCCGGCGTCGCTCCCCGACGCCTTGTGGAACACATCTTGCTTTTGATCCCGGGCAGGCGGAATCGGGGGGTTCCTGAATGCACTGGTGATTTTCCCGACAGGATGTAGGGATATTCCCTACGCCGGCGCGGGAAGTTGACGATACCCTGTGGCAAGTCGTTGATTTTCCGTGGCTGCCAGGCGGTCATCCGCGGTGCCGGTGCACGGAAACCCGACAGTTCGTGTCAGGGTGACGGAAAGCCGTCGTCAGTTCGGGCGCGGATGTGCGCCGTCCGACCAGATCCGGTCATTCCAGCTCGTGCTGGTGGCGGGCCGCCAGCAGCAGTAGATCATTGGCGCGGCGGCAGCCCAGCGATTCCATCATGCGGGCGCGGTGGGTCTCCACCGTCTTCACGCTGATGCCGAGAACGGCGGCGATCTCCTTGTTGCTCTCGCCCTTGCCGATGCGGCGCAGGATTTCGCGCTGGCGCGGCGACAGCGCGGCGATGCCGGTGGGCTTCTCGCGGCCCAGCATCGGCGCCAGCATCTTGGCCGAGATCTGCGGGCTGAGGAACACCTGGCCGGCGTGCGCGGCGCGCAGTGCCAGTTCCAGCTCCTGCGGGGCAGCATCCTTCACCACGAAACCCACGGCGCCACGGTCCAGTGCATCACGCACATGGGCGGCGTCGTCGTGCATGGTCATCATCACGATGCGGGTGCCCGGCGAGCGCAGGCGGATGTCGCTGACGGCTTCCAGCCCGGTTCGGCCGGGCAGGGAGAGGTCCATCAGCACCACGTCAGGGGCATGCAGCAGGGCCATCTGCAGTGCCTGTTCGGCGTTGCTTGCCTCGGCAACCAGTTGCACGTCGGCAAACCCCTGCAGCAGTCGCGCCAGGCCGGCGCGAACCAGGGTGTGATCGTCGACGATGAGAACTCGCACAGGCACGTTGCAGGTCTGTAAGGGGGAGACCACCTTAACTTAGCTGAACGGGTGCGCCAAGAGCACCCCGTCCCGCTTCCGGGTGGCAGGTTTCAGCGCGCTCGCCGCGCCTCGGCAACCTGACGTCGGTGCAAACGGAACAAGTGCCGTTCCATGGCCATCTCCAGGCCATCGCCAAGGCGATTGAAGCGCAGCCACAGGAAATGGCCGCCGCTGCCATCGGCCGCTTCGGCGATGACGTCGACCGGCAGGTCGATGTTGTCGGGCAGCCAGTCGCTGGGCTGCAGGCGTACCACGCCGGACTGGCCGGGCAGGGCGCCACTGCGCGGGCCCAGCTGCAGGCGGATGCCGCGGCGCGACCAGCGTACCGGGCGCAGGGGCAGGTCCTGGCCCTGCTGGCGCACCAGGCGGCCCAGCAGCACCAGGGTCAGGTCCAGCTTGGCTTCCAGGCGCTGGATCTGCAGGCTGGCTTCGCTGCGTTCGTCGTGCTCGTCCCCGCGGCTGTCTTCGACCAGCGCCAGGCTGCGCAGCAGGCCTTCGGCACTGCTGGTGCGACCGGCCGCGCTCCCCGCCTGGAACTCGGCCGGCAGGGCCAGCTCGCAGCTGAGCGTTTCATCGAACAGCTCGCTCTCGGCGGGGTGGTGCAGCGACGTGGTCGGCAGCAGGGTCATGCCAGCGATTCTGCCTTCAGGTACGCATGGGCGGCGCGAAGGGACCGCCCCGTGTGCTTGAGGTGTGCGGCGGCTTCGTCGCGCAGGCCGATCATGCGGGCCAGCACGCGCTGCTGGTGGTCGCGCAGTGCAAGGATCGCCTCGTTGCTGGGGCGCTCGACCACCATCGACAGCGCAGCCACGGCCTGCAGGTGCTCGGCCATCAGGCGCTCGCTGGTGTCGTAGTCGTCGTTCGGCAGGCTGGCGTCGAGCGTGTCCAGCGAATCATGCAGCGACTGCAGGTTCACGGTGCCACCGCCTTGACGTGGCGCTGGTCGGCCGGAATGGCGTTCCAGGCCGAATCGATTTCGACCATCAGGCCCAGCGCTTCCTGCAGCGCGGTGGAATCGTTGTGCAGGTTGCCTTCGGTCAGGCGCATGATGACGAAGTCATACAGTGCCGACAGGTTGCCGGCGATCTCGCCGCCGGCTTCGTGGTCAAGCGAGCCATGCAGGTGGCCGACGATCGCACAGGCTTCGCCGATGGCCTTGCCCTTGCGCGCCTGGTCATTCTGCTGCAGCGAGGCTTCAGCGGTGCGGATGCGCTCGCATGCACCGGCCAGCAGCAGCGCCACCAGCTTGTGCGGATCTGCGTCCACGACCGAGGTGGTCACACCGACCTTGCGGTACTGCTCGGCGAACTGCCGACTGGAACCGTACATATATTAAATCTCCTGGGATGCCTGCCCATTCGCGCGGGTTGGGGCATGGGTTCGGCACGGGGTCTAACGTGTTATCGGCGCAGGTGGCGTGCTACTTGAGTGCCACCTGCACGGGAAAAGCGCGTGGATCAGCCGAGCTGGTCGATCAGTGAGCCGCTGGCGGACTGCATCTGCGAGACCATTTTCTCCATCGCGGTGAACTGCTTGGTGTAGCGGTCGGAGACCTTTTCCATGCTCTTGTCGAGATCGTCCAGCTGCTTTTCCAGCGCCTTGATCTGCTTGTTCAAGGTGGCCTGGCGCTGGGTGATCGTGCCACTGGTGGTATCCAGGCTGCTCTTCATCAGCTCGGTCATCGGCTTGGCCAGCGAGCCTTCGGCACCGAACAGCTTGTTGGCGGCTTCCGGGTTCTTAGACAGTGCGGTGTCCAGCTTGGCCGCATCCAGGCTGAGGGTGCCATCGGCGGCGATGGTCAGGCCCAGGTCCTTCAGATCGTTGACGTTGCTGCTCAGCTGGGTGCGCAGCTGCTGCTGCAGGCCGCGCACCATGGCATCGCCTGTCATCGTCGAGGCGGTCTTGGTTTCCGCGTTGTAGGCGCTGGAACTCTTCAGCGTCGACTGGATCGAGTTGTACGCGGTGATGAACGCGTTGAGGTTGGTCTTCAGCGTGCTGTTGTCGGGGGCGATGGTCAGCGTCTGCGGCTCGCCTTCCTTGGCCTTGGTCAAGGTCAGGCTGACACCGGGCACCAGGTCGGTGATGGTGTTGGAGCTGCTGGTGCGGGTGAAGCCATCGACGACCACTACGGCATCCTTGGCCGGCACCATCTCGCTCATCTTCGAGGCATCGGTGCCGTCGTAGACCAGGTTGGACAGCCCGCCATTGCCGCCGCTGGCGCTGACCTTCAGCGCGCCCTTGGTGCCGGAATCGACGGCGGTGAGTACCAGGTGCATGCCATCGTCGGCGGTGACCACAGCAGCGGTGACGCCCTTGCTCTGCGCCGCCGAGTTGATTTCCGCAGCGATCTTCTCCAGCGTCGCGCCGGCCTCGATCTCCACGTTGATGGTCTTGTCGCCGTAAGCAATCGACAGCGTCCCGTCACCCACGACGGCATCCTTGGTGTAGGCCTGTGAGCTCAGCTTCTGGTTCTGCGCCAGCGATTTGACTTCCACCTGGTGGGTACCCGCTGCCGCCTTCCCTGCGGTGGCGCTGGTGTCCAGTGCGGCGGTGAAGTTCGACTCGGTGGGCGTGGTCAGCTTCATGCCGGGCTTGGTCATGCCGGTCACCAGCGTCTTCAGTGCCGTCTGCAGGGTGGTCATGCCGCTCTTGATGGTGCCCAGCGCCGACAGTTTGGCGCTGGCCGCAACACCGGCCGAGTTGATCTGGTTCTCGCGGGGCTCGCGTTCCTTGGCGGTCAGCTGGCTAACCAGCGAGGGAATGTCGAGACCAGTACCAATCGTGCCAATGGCCATGCGGGGAATCCTTGTTCTTGGACGGGCCGTCCAGGTGTCCTGCACCTGCTATCGGCCGGGAATGGGCGAGCTTGAGCGTTGAAACGCTTCCCCACCCGGTGCAAGGCGCGTGCCAGTCGAACGCCGGATACGAAGAAGGGGGCTTTCGCCCCCTTCCCGTCATTGCAAGGTACTACCGCTGGATCAGCGCAGCAGGCTCAGCACGTTCTGGCTGGACTGGTTGGCCTGGGCCAGCATGGCGGTACCGGCCTGCTGCAGGATCTGGTTGCGGGTCAGCTCGGCGGTTTCCGAAGCGTAGTCCACGTCGCGGATGCGGCTGCGGGCTGCGGACATGTTCTCCGACGAGGTGTTCAGGTTCGCAACCACCGAGGTGAAGCGGTTCTGGATGGCGCCCAAGTCAGCTCGCGAGGAGTTGATCGAGTTCAGGGCAGCGTCCATGGCCAGGATGGCGTTGTCGGCACCGTTGACCGAGGAGATGTCCAGGTCGGCGAAGCCTTCAGCGGCTTTGCCAGCGGTGTACTTGGCGGTGGTAACGGCGAGACCGGTCGAGTCCTTCAGCTGGGCTGCGGTCAGGCTGCTCTTCACTTCGAAGTCAGCCTTTTCCGAGGTCAGCTGGAGCTTGCCTTCCACCAGCGACGCGGTGACGCCCGTTTCGTGGGTCTTTGCATTGATTGCGTTGACCAGTGCGGTGCTGCGGTCGCCAGCGGTCTTGGCGCCGTCGACCGTGATATCGACATAACCACCATCCTTCTTGCTGATCTGCAGCTCGCCAGCCTTGACGCCGGTCGAGAAATCAGCGGCCTTGGCAACCTGGGTGGCTTCAGCGACGGTCACGCCAGCAGCAACGAAAGGTGCGCCCGTGATCTTGAACTCTTCACCAGAGTTGGAGACCGTGATGGCACCGGCGTTAAGCGAGGTGGACACACCCGCCGCAGCCAGTTCGGTGGACTTCGCTGCGATGGCAGTGTTGATGTTGGTGACCATCGCCGTTCTTGCGGCAGCGACATCCGCGCCGCCAGTCACTGCAGCCACGTCGATCTGAACGCCAGCCATGTTGAACGAGAACGCAGCGTAGGCCCGTGCGCCGTCAGCGCCCGTTGCATCTGCCAGGCTGGCGCCGTTGATCGTGCCGGCGGTCGCATTTGCGATCGCGCTCCGCGCACCACCGACCGGCACTTCGCCAGTTGCCGTGGCCGCCTTGGACGCGGTGGTCCAGCTGCCGAGCTTGCTGATGTTGGCGTTGGCGACCTGCGAGATGTTGATCGTCTGGCCCTGGTTGGCGCCGATCTGGAAGGCCTGGTTGGTGAAGGTGCCGTCCAGCAGGTTGGTGCCGTTGAAGTTGGTCTGCTCGGCGACGCGCTGGATTTCCTGCTTCAGCAGCTGGACTTCGGCGTTCAGCGCCTGGCGGTCCGAATCCGAGTTGGTGGCGCTGCGCGACTGCACGGCCAGTTCACGGACGCGCTGCAGGTTGTTGCCGATTTCACCCAGGGCGCCTTCAGCGGTCTGGGCCAGCGAGATACCGTCGTTGGCGTTACGGGCAGCCTGGTTGGCGCCGCGGATCTGGGTGCTGAAGCGCTCGGAGATGGCCAGGCCGGCGGCATCGTCCTTGGCGCTGTTGATGCGCAGGCCCGAGGACAGACGCTGAATGGTGGTGGCCAGGTTGGTGCCGCTGGTGCTCAGGTTGCGCTGGGCGTTCAGCGACATGGTGTTGGTGTTGATGACTTGTGCCATGGTGCGGTTTCCTTGTTGGCAGTGTGTCCGGCAGAGCAGCCTGACCGGTTTCGGGGGGCAGTGGCTGGCTTCCCCCCAAGGGGTGTGCTACCGCTGCTGAAATCAATAACGGCACTACCCCTCCGGCCTTTAGGAAAGTTTCGGTGCTTTTTTCCCGGGGCAAATGAAAAGGCCCCGCCATCTGCACGGCGGGGCCCTCCTGAAGCTCAGGTTGCGGCGGCTGTTACGACTGCAGCAGGCGCAGCACGTTCTGCGGCACCTGGTTGGCCTGGGCCAGCATGGCCGTGCCGGCCTGCTGCAGGATCTGGCCACGGGTCAGCTCGGCGGTTTCCTGCGCGTAATCCACATCGCGGATGCGGCTGCGGGCGGCGGACAGGTTTTCGGAGTTGGTGTTCAGGTTGGCGATGGTCGAGGTGAAGCGGTTCTGGATCGCACCCAGGTCGGCACGCGCCGAGTTGATCGACTGCAGCGCGGCATCCATGGCCAGGATGGCGTTGTCCGCGTTGGCCTGGTTGGAGATGTCCAGCTCGGCAAAGCCGGTCTGAGCGACACCGGCCGCGTAGTTGGTGGTGGCGCCAGCGGTCAGGCCGGTCTGCTGTGCCAATGCAGTCGCAGCAGCGTTCTGGTCAGTGCCGATCGCGCCGACGGTGAAGTTCTGGTCCTTCGACGTCAACTGCAGCGCTCCATCCACCAGCGATGCGGTCACGCCGGTTTCGTGGGTCTTGGCATTGATGGCATTGACCATCTGGGTCGCACGTTCGGCAGCGGTCTTGGCGCTGTCCACATCAATCGTCACTGCCTGGCCCGGGGCGCCGTCCACGGTACCGGTGATGGTGAAGCTGGTCTTGCCGAAGACTGCCGGCTCTGCTTCGATACCATTGGTGACCGCAGCTGCAAACGCGGCGTTGGCAAAGCCGCCGCCGGTCTGGGTGATGGTGAAGTTGCTGCCGTCTGCACGGGTGAACTGGATGTTACTGTCTGCGACGGTACCGGTGACGGTGATGCCAGCGGCCTTCAACTCTGCCGTCTTGCCGTCGATTGCCGTCTGCATTTCCGCCGCGCTCACGGCGACGCCTGCGGCACGATCGAGAATCTCAACTGTGCCAACTGTGAGGTTGTATGCAGTGCCGCCACCAGCAGCCACCGGCTGGAACGTGCCAGAAGCTGCGGAAGTGGAGGGCTGACCCTTGACGGCACCACCATCCGGCGTCACGCCCAGCGCCGATGCATTCGTGGAGGCACTCGTCCAGCTGCCCAGCTTGTGCACATTCGCATTGGCGATCTGCGAAATGTTGATGGTCTGGCCCTGGTCGGCGCCGATCTGGAAGGCCTGGTTGGTGAAGCTGCCATCCAGCAGGCTGGTGCCGTTGAAGTTGGTCTGCTCGGCGACGCGCTGGATTTCCTGCTTCAGCAGCTGCACTTCGGCGTTCAGCGCCTGGCGGTCGGACGCGGAGTTGGTGGCGCTGCGGGCCTGCACGGCCAGCTCGCGGATACGCTGCAGGTTGTTGCCCACTTCACCCAGCGCGCCTTCGGCGGTCTGGGCCAGCGAGATGCCGTCGTTGGCATTGCGCGCGGCCTGGTTGATGCCACGGATCTGCGTGGTGAAGCGCTCGGAAATGGCCAGGCCGGCGGCATCGTCCTTGGCGCTGTTGATGCGCAGGCCCGAAGACAGGCGCTGGATCGAGGTGGCCAGCGAGCTGCTGCTGGTGGTCAGGTTGCGCTGAGCATTCAGCGACATGGTGTTGGTGTTGATGATCTGTGCCATGGTGCTTCTCCGTGGTTGCTCGGTTCGTTTCGGTGTGGAAAGGCGCGGGACGCGCCGTGCTGGAAGTCAGGTGGAACGGGAATGGGTCAGCCGATCTTGTTGAACAGGGACATCGCCTGCATCTGGCTGAAGATGGTCTGGGCGGCTTGAAGGGCAGCGTTCTCCAGCTTGTATTGGCCGATCGCATCGGCGTAATCGAGATCGCGCATCGTCGAGAGCGTGCTCTTGACGGTGACGGCAGTGGCTTCGCGGGCGCTGGCCGCGGTATCGATGGCGGCCAGCTGCGCACCGCCCTTGGCGCGGGCGTCGATCATCGTTTCCGAGGCCCGGTTGAGGTCGCGGATGCTCGACTGCAGGGTGTTCTGCAGTGCCGTGCGCTGGCTTTCAGTGGACGGGTCGGTTTCCAATGCCGCGACCAGGCTGTCCAGGGTGGAGAAGATGTCGCGGGTACCCGCGTCGCTGATGTTGAATTCGTCCCCGGCCGCCGGCGCACCTTCGATGCGCATGCTGACGCCGGCCACGACGATGTCTTCGCCGGGCTTGTGCGTGCCGCTGCCGACGACTGCACCGCTGCCGTCCACGACCTCGTAGGCGCCCTCGGCAGTGCCGGTGAAGCGCACGTTGAGCGTTCCGCCGGCCCAGCTGTCGCTGCCATCGCGGCTGATGGAGGTGAGCAGGCCGCTGCCATTGTTGCCGGCGGCGGCACTGGCATCGACGCGGCCATCGCCGGTCGGGATGCGCATGAAGATCTCGCTGCCGGGCAGGGCGTCGGACACCAGCTGACCGGGTGCAACCTCGACCTGGCGCTGGTTCTGGTCGCCGTTGTAGGTGACCGTGCCGCCCGACAGCTTGAACGGCGCATCGGCGTCGTTGCTGCCACCAAACAGGTATCGGCCGCTGCCATCGCGGGAATTGGCCAGCGAAAGCAGGCTGTCCTGGATGGTCTTCAGTTCGCTGACGATGGCCTTGAGGTCACTGGACTTGGGCACCGGGCTGTTGGCCTGGATGCTCAGTTCCACGGCGCGCGACATCAGTTCATTGACCTGGGCCAGCGCGTTTTCCTGAAGGCCAAGGCGGTTCTGCACGCTGTTGGCGTTCTTGCCCAGCTGCTCGAGACCGGCCACGACGCGGTCCAGTCCGACGGCGGTGCCGGCACCGACCGGATCGTCCTTGGCCGAGCTGATCTTGCTGCCCGTGGCGATCTGCTGCTCCAGATGGCTGATCTTCGACTGCTTGGCCAGCATCAGCGATACCGACTGGTTGAACATCATCCCGGTGGAAATGCGGGTGCTCATCGGCGGATTGCTCCCAGGATGGTCTGGAACATGTTGTCGGCGGTGGAGATCAGCTGCGAGGCGGCCTGGTAGGCCTGTTGCAGGCGCAACACGTCGGCGGCTTCTTCGTCCAGGTTCACGCCGGAGATCTCATCGCGCGAGGCCTGCGCCTTGTCCGAGATGACCTGCTGCGCATCGAGTGAATACTCGGCCGAGCGTGCGGCGGCACCGACCTGGGTGGTCAGGCCGCCGAGCGCGCCGTTGAGGGTGACCGTGCCGGCATTGAAGGCCTTGGCATCCTCGACCTTGGCCAGCAGCGCGGCATTGCTGTTGTCCGACGAGCCTGCCGGGGTGGGGGTGATGTTGAACGTGTCGCCGGTCTTGGGTGCACCATCCAGCACGAAGCTCCAGCCGTTGGCGCTGATGGTCTGGCCAGGCGTATAGGTCTGTGGCGCGCCGCCATTGATGGTGTAGGTGGTGGCGGAGGTGAACACGATCGCGGCAGGGTCGCGCAGGTTGGCGTTGCCGACGTCGGTGACGGCGACCCCGGTCAGCTTGCCGGTGCCAGTGTTGGCCAGTGCAGCCGCGCCCTTCACCGCAGCGGCGGCGGCGATGCGCGAGGGATCGGTGATGGCGGTTTCCAGGCTGCCGGCGACGCCCGCGGTCGGCTGCAGCAGGAACCGGTCATTCTTCGATGGCGTGCCGCCCACGACCAGCTCGACGCCGTTGATCACCAGCGGGTCAGCGGCGCTGCCCGTGCCGGTCAGGGCAATGCTGGCGCCGGTGTCGGCGCGGCTGGCCTGCCACTGGGTGCCGTCGAACTTGAGCACGATGTTCTGTGCGTCCAGCTTGGACAGGTCGCCATAGCTGGCCGTGATGCTGCCGGTGCCCGTGTTGCTGGAGTTGGGCGTGACGCGCGGGTTGCCGATGTTGAAGAAGTCACCACCCATCTGGCCATACAGGTCCACGCCCTGGCGATGCGCCTGGTTGAAGCTCTCGGCCAGGCCGACCGCCAGCTTGCCCAGTTCAGCCTGGGCCGGCGTCAGCACGGTATCGCGGAATTCAAGCATGCCGCCGATCTTCCCGCCCACCGCCTTGGGGTCCAGGGTGATGGTGCTGCCCTGGGTCTGCAGAGCGAGCTGCAGGCGCTCGGGCTGGTAGGGGTCGGTCACCGTGGTGACCTTGGACGCCGTCGTGCCGACCACCAGCGCGTTGCCGCCAGCGGTGTAGACGTTCATCACGCCGCCATCCTGCACAACCGCCGTGCCGCCGGTGTAGCCGACCAGCTGGGAAATCAGCTGGTCGCGGCGATCCAGCAGATCCGGCGCGGCGTCGGTCACGTTGCTGCCGATCGCGCCGTTGATCTGTGCGATTTCCTGGGCCAGCCGATTGATCTCGGTGGCACCGGCGATGAGCCCGTTGTTGACCTCGCTGTTCAGGTTGTTCATCTGCGTGTTGAGCTGCCCGAAGCGGCTGGCAAGCGCCTTGCCACCATCCAGCAGGCTCTGGCGGTCAGCCGTACCTGCGGCATTGGACGACAGGCCGCTGACCGCATCGAAGAAGTTCGACCATGAGCCGGCAACGTTCGTGGCCGAGTCGGAGAACAGGGCGTTGACCCGGTCGGCCATGGTCGACAGCTGCTTCAGGCGCGCGAGTTCGCCACTGCTGTCGAGCAGGCGCGAGATCGCCAGCTGGTCTGCAGCCCGGCGTATGTCGGTGATCCGGGTGCCGCTGCCCACCTCGCCAAATCCATAGTTCTGCGGATCGGCGGTGGCGAAGTCGACCTTCTGCCGGCTGTAGCCGGGCGTATTGATGTTGGCGACGTTATGGCTGGTGGTCGCCAACGCACGCTGGAAGGCGAGCAGGGCACTGGTACCGGTGGAAAGGACGCTGGACATGGGGTTCCTCAACGACGGGTGATACCCAGCGCCGCAGTTGCGGTGCTGGCGAAGGTCTGGCCAAGGCGCGTGCCGGCGTCGGCTACGGCGGCCACGGCGCGCTCGATCGTCGGGCCGCCGGCGATCGCGGCGATCTTGGCCGCGTAGCGCGGATCGGTGGCGTAGCCGGCGCGCTGCAGGCCGCGGGCGAAGCCCTGCACGTCGGTGCCCGCCTGGAGGGCCTGCTGGTAGCGCGGGCTGCTCTTCAGCAGGCGCACGTAGTCGGCAAAGCTCTCGGCCGGGGTGCTGTAGGCGCGGAAGCTGGCGGTTTCGTTACGGCGCACGCCATCGACATACTCGTGGGTACCGGCAACGGCGCTCTGGCCCTTCCAGCCGGTGGCCTTGATGCCGAACAGGTTGTGCGAGGTGCTGCCGTCGGCGTGCTTGATCTGCCGCTTGCCCCAGCCGGTTTCCAGCGCGGCCTGGGCGACCAGGGCGCGGGCGTCCACGCCCAGTTCCTTGGCCGCGCTCTGCGCGTGTTCCCAGATGCTGGCCACGAAGCCCTCGGGGGTGTTCGCGCCCAGCTGGGCCACCGCGGTGCGCGTGGCCAGCGCATCGGCCTGAGTGCCGACGCTGCCGCGGTTGCTGGCGGTGGCCGCCCACTGGTCGTTGCTGGCGGCCCAGTCGTCGCCGTCGATACTGCTGGCGTACGGATCGTGGGTTCCCAGCGAACGGTGCATGCTGCTGCTGTCGCGGCCGGCGATCAGGTCCAGCGCCTGCTCCATCGGGGCCAGTGCCGGGTTGACCTCAGCCTGTGCGCCGTCCTGGTTGCCGGCGGCCATCTGCTGCAGCATGCGCACGGCCTGGCTGGCGTCGTCCAGCGACATCGACGGGGCCGTCGCGGCCGGTGCATTCAACTGGTACGCGCGGCTGGCCTTGGCCGGATCCACGCGGGTGTCCAGCGCCGGGCCATCGGCCTGCTGGCCGGACAGCTGACGGCTGATGATCGACGACAGGCCCAGGCCCTTGCCGCGGGTCATCGCCTCGGCGATCTTCTGGTCGTACATCTCCCGGAACATCTTGTTTTCACCGGGGAACAGCGAATCACCAAAGCTGGCATCACGCATGCTCTTGACCAGCATCTGTGCGAACTGGCCTTCCAGCTGGCGAGCGACCTTGTCGATCTTGGCCGGGTCGTTCTGCTGTACAGGATTGAGGTCAAAGGCGGGATTGATGCGCATGTCAGATCACCTCGAGTTCGGCACTCAGGGCGCCGGCCTGCTTCAGTGCTTCCAGGATCGCGATCAGGTCGCCAGGGGCGGCGCCCACGGCGTTCACGGCATGCACGATTTCATCCAGCGTGGTGCCGCCGTTGAACTTGAACATGCGGCTGCCATCGTTGGTGGCGGTGATGGTCGACTGCGGGGTGACCACGGTCTGCCCGCCGCCGAAGGCGTTGGGCTGGCTGACGTTGGCGTTTTCCTGAATGGTGACCGTCAGCGAGCCGTGCGAGATCGCGGCCGGGCCGACACGCACCTGCTGGCCGATGACCACGGTGCCGGTACGCGAGTTCACCACCACCTTGGCCGGTGCGCTGCCGGGAGTCAGTTCCAGGTTCTCGATGCGGGCCAGCAGGCCGATGCGTGCGCCGGGATCGGTCGGTGCGGCCACGGCCACGGTCACGCCATCGACGGCACGCGCAGCGCCTTCGCCGAAGGCATTGTTGAGTGCTGCGACCATGCGCGAGACGGTGGTGAAATCGCCGTTGTGCAGGTTCAGGGTGATGTCGCCGCCGTTGGCCAGCGGATCGGGCAGGGCACGTTCAACGGTCGCGCCATTGGGGATGCGGCCGACGCTGGGCACGTTCACCGAGACGCGCGAACCATCCTTGCCCTGTGCGCCGAAGCCACCGACGATCAGGTTGCCCTGGGCGATCGCGTAGATCTGCCCGTCGGCACCGCGCAGCGGGGCCATCAGCAGCGAGCCGCCGCGCAGCGACACCGCGTTGCCGATGGAGGACACGGTGATGTCGATCGGCTGGCCCGGCTTGGCGAAGGCTGGCAGCTCGGCGTGGATCGCCACGGCGGCCACGTTCTTCAGCTGCGGGTTGACGTTGGCCGGCACGTTCACGCCCAGCTCGCCCAGCAGGTTCTTCAGGCTCTGCACGGTGAAGGGCGCTTGGCTGGTGCGGTCACCGCTGCCATCCAGGCCGACCACCAGGCCGTAGCCGACCAGGGCATTGCCACGCACGCCGCCGACCTGGGCCAGGTCCTTGATGCGTTCGGCGCTGGCCGGGGCCGCCACGGCCACTGCCAGGACAAACACGCCGACGCATGCGGCGATGCGACGCTGCCAGGCGGAAGGGAAGAAAGAGTTCATGGCCATGCTCAGAACGGCGCCAGCGCGGAGTTGAAGAAGCGGCTTAGCCAGCCCATCGCGTTGGATTGCGCGACCGGGCCGCGGCCGCCGTAGACGATGCGGGCTTCGGCCACGCGGCTGGAGGGAATGCTGTTGTCCTGCGCGATGTCAGCCGGGCGCACGATGCCCTGCACCTGCACCAGCTCATCGCCCTGGTTCAGACGCAGGTTCTTCTGCCCCTGTACCACCAGGTTGCCGTTGGGCAGGCGTTGCACCACGGTTACCGTCACGCTGCCCTGCAGGCGGTTGCTCTGCGCGCTGTTGCCCTTGCCGGTGAAGTCACGCTTGCCATTGGCGGTCGCACTGAGTATGTCCTTGCCGCCCAGGGTGACCGGTGCGCCGAAGATCGACGGCGTGCCGATGCTCAGGTCCGATTCCTTGGCGGTGGCGGTGTTCGCACTGGTCGTGGCGGTGGTGTTTTCCAGCAGGGTGATGGTCAGCAGATCGCCGACATCGCGGGCGCGACGGTCCGAGTACAGCTGCAGCGTGGGGCCAGCGGCGTAGATCGCACCGGCGGTCGGCGCGGCCTGCGGCGGCATGATCGGCTGGATCGGCGCCATGGCCGGATACGGGCGCACGTCGCCGGCGATCACGCAGCCGCCAAGCAGGGCGGCCACGGCGCAGGGCAGGGCGATGCGGGCAAGTTTGGAAAGGAGCGACATGGCGATCATCCGTTGGCGACGGTCAGACGTTCTGGTTCAGGTAACCGAGCATCGCGTCGGTCGTCGAAATAGCCTTGGCGTTCATCTCGTAGGCGCGCTGGGTTTCGATCATCGAGACCAGCTCTTCAACCACGTTGACGTTGCTGCCTTCCAGTGCGCCCTGGACCACATTGCCCAGTCCGTTGAGGCCGGGGTTGCCGTTCTGGGCCGGGCCCGAGGCCGTGGTTTCCAGGTACAGGTTTTCGCCGCGGGCCTGCAGGCCTGCCGGATTGACGAAGTCGGTGAGGGTGAGCGCGCCGATTTCCACCGTCGCGGCGGCGTCAGCCATCTTCACGCTGATGGTGCCGTCGCTGCCGATGGTCAGCGACTGCGCGCCTTCGGGCACCTGGATGCCAGGCTGCACCGGGTAGCCGCTGTTGGTGACCAGCTCGCCGTCCTGGTTGATCTTGAACGAGCCATCCCGGGTGTAGGCCGAGCTGCCGTCGGGCATCTGCACTTCGAAGAAACCGCGGCCGTTGACCATCACGTCCAGTGCGCGGCCGGTCTGCTGCTGGCTGCCCTGTTCGAAGTTCTTGGCGGTGGCCACCACGCGCACGCCGGTACCGATCTGCAGGCCGGTCGGCAGCTGGGTCTGCGCCGAGGACGAACCGCCGGGCTGGCGCACCTGCTGGTACAACAGGTCCTCGAAACTGGCGCGGTCCTGCTTGAAGCCGGTGGTGTTGGTGTTGGCGAGGTTGTTGGAAACCACCGACATGCGCATCTGCTGCGCATCCAGTCCGGTTTTCGCGATCCACAGTGCCTGGTTCATCTTCGAAGTCCTGTCTGGGTGAAGCCGGCCGCGCGGTGCGGCCCTTGTGTAAAGCAGTGCAAGCGGTGTGCCAGCAATGGCGCGTGCCGGTGCCGGAATTCCGTCAGCCGCCCAGTCGCAGCAGACTGTTGGCGCTGCGCGCGTTCTCGTCGCCGTGCTTGATCACCTGCACCTGCATTTCGTACTGGCGCTGCAGCTGGATCATCTGCACCAGCGCACCGGCGGCATCGACGTTGCTGCCTTCAAGCTGGCCGCTGTGCACCGTCGGGCCCTGTGCCTGGGCGAACGGCTGCTGCGGATCGGTGTTGGCGAACAGGCCATCGAGCCGCCGCTCGAGGCGATCGTCGGCGGCCTGCACGATCTTGATGCGGCCGATCATCGCCATCGTCTGCGGGCCTTCGCCCTGCGGGATGATCGAGATCGTGCCGTCGTTGCCCACTTCCATTGCCTGGTACGGCGGGATGGCAATCGGGTTGTTGTTGTCGTCCAGCACCGGACGGCCACTGGAGGTCACCAGCTGGCCGTTCGGCGTGACCGACAGCGCGGCGCCACGGGTGTACGCCTCGCTGCCGTCAGTAGCCTGCACGGCCAGCCAGGTACCGGTCTGCAGCGACAGGTCCAGCGGCTTGCCGGTGATGTGCTGCGCGCCGGCGGTGCGGTTGAAACCGGCGTCGACGTGCAGCGCATCCACCCGCGAGGCAAAGCCCTGGCCACGGATCGGGAAGGCTTCGGTGTTGGCCAGCGCTTCCTTGAAGCCGGGGGTGTCCGAGTTGGCGAGATTGTGGCTGAGCGTTCCCTGCGCCTGCAGGGAGGCGCGCGCGCCGGTCATCGCAACGTAAAGGGCTTTATCCATGGGGGGCGTTCCGTGACAGGTTCAGCAGGTCATCAACGGATGTTGATGACGGTCTGGGTGATCTGGTCCTGCGTGGTGATCATCTGCGCGTTGGCCTGGAAGTTGCGCTGCGCGGTGATCATGTTCACCAGCTGCTCGGTCAGGTCCACGGTCGATGCTTCCAGCGCGCCAGCCTGGATCTTGCCGAGGTTGGAGCTGTCCGGCGCCGCGGTGCGCGGAGTGCCCGATTCGAAGGTCTCCACCCACAGGTTGTTGCCCTTCTGTGCCAGGCCCTGGGTGTTGTTGAAGCTGGTCAGGGCGACCTGGCCCAGCGGCTTGTCATCACCGTTGGAATAGCGTGCATACACCACGCCACTGTCGGAGACGGTGATCTCGTTGAGCTTGCCGGCCGCATAGCCGTCCTGCTGCGTGTTGCGCAGGGCGAACTTCTCGCCGTACTGGGTCGAACCGCTGATGTCCAGGGTCATGTTCAGTTCGCCCGCGCCCGTGGTCGGCGTGAACGTTCCAAGGCTGACCTTGCCATTGGTCGGGTTGGTGAGCTTGCCGCTGTTGTCGAACGTGATCGCGGTCGGCGTGCCGGCCGGCTCGCCATCGACGTAGTTGTGCACGGTCCAGGCGTTGGTCGCGGCTTCCTTGACGAAGTACGACACCTGGATGTGGCTGACGCCCAGCGAGTCATAGACGGTGATGCCGCCGCTGGACTGGTTGTAGCTGTTGGAATCGGTCGGGTCGAAATCGGCGACCGTCGGCTCCTTGGCGTTGGCGGGCAGGGTGAAGCCCACCTTCACTTCGCTGGTCTGCTTAGGCGGGCTGTCGGTGGTCAGCAGCTGCAGGTCGACCAGGCGGCCGGCGTCGAAGCCGGTGCCATCGGCGTTGGGCGCGAACACCTGCAGGCGTGCACCCTGCGGATTGACCACGTAGCCGGCAGAATCGGTCTGGAAGTTGCCGGCGCGCGAATAGACGCGTGCGCCGTTCATGTTCATGGTGAAGAAGCCCTCACCGGAAATGGCCATATCCAGGCTGCGGCCCGTCTGGTCGTTGTTGCCCTGGATGAACTGCTGGGCCACGTTGGTGACACGCGCGCCGGAGCCGGTCTGGTTATTGGACAGGCCGTAGCTGGTGGCGGCAAACAGATCGGCGAACTCCGCACGCGACTGCTTGAAGCCGACCGTGTTGACGTTGGCGACGTTGTTGGCCGTGACACTCAGGTCGGTATTGGCGGCGTTGATGCCGGACAGCGAGACATTGAAGCCCATGGGATTGCTCCTGGTAGATGCGGGGGTGCGGCTCAGCTCACGCGGAGCACGTAATCGATCGGGGCCGTGCCCAGGCCCTTGAGGTTCAGGTACAGGCCATCAGAACCAACGGTGACGCTTTCCACCGGTGCCTGCACGTACGTGGAGAGCTTGGTGCTGGTGCCCGCGGTGTCGACGTGGTTGGCGACGATGGAGTACTTGCCCGGTTCCATGCGCTTGCCATTGGCGTCCTTGCCATCCCACTTGAACGCGACCTCACCGGCGGCGCTGGCCTCGACACTGATCGAGGTGACCTTGCTGCCGTTGGCATCGGTGACAT
Organism: Stenotrophomonas testudinis; assembly: GCF_024499815.1. NCBI lineage: Bacteria > Pseudomonadati > Pseudomonadota > Gammaproteobacteria > Lysobacterales > Lysobacteraceae > Stenotrophomonas > Stenotrophomonas testudinis. The sequence continues at coordinate 28,940 of NZ_JAMOKY010000002.1, forward strand.
CGACGGTGACGATGCCGGCGGCCGGTGCAGCGACGGTGCCACTGACATCGCCTTCCGCTTCGAGTACCAGCTTCTCGGACGGCACCAGCACTTCATGGCCGACCAGCGCCGCGCCACGCAGTACCTGGTCGCTGGCCATGGATTCCTGGAAGCCCTGCACCGAGGTGTTGAGGTCGGTGATGCCCTGCACGGTGGACATCTGCGCCATCTGCGCGACCATCTGCGTGTTGTCCATCGGCTTCAGCGGATCCTGATGCTGCAGCTGCTCGGTCATCAGGCGCAGGAAGTCCGCCTGGTCGAGCGTGTTCTTCTTCTTGGTGCTGTTGCTGTTGGGGGCGTTCAGGCCGAGTGCGGCGTAGACGTCCTGGTTGGTCTGGGTGGTGACGGTGGTCATGCGGTGGTCCTCGCGAGCGCGCCTCAGCGGCCCATGGTCAGGGTGGCCAGAGCCAGTTCCTTGGCGGTCGTCAACATCTCCACGCCCGCCTGGTAATTGCGCGAGGTCGAGATCAGGTTGACCATCTGCGCCACCGGATCGACGTCGGGCTGGTAGATGTAGCCATCGGCATCGGCCAGCGGATGGCCGGGCTCGTAGCGCTTGATCGGCGCCGCATCGCTCTGGGTGATTTCCTTGACCTTCACCGAGGTGATGTTCGGATCGGTCTTGCTGGTCACGGCCTGGAAGATCGGCTCCAGCGGCTTGTAGACCGCGTCGGCCGAGCCGGCGATGCTGTCGGCGTTGGAAAGGTTGGAGGCGATGGTGCTCATGCGCACCGACTGCGCCTGCAGTGCGGAGCCGGCGATATCGAAGATCGGCAGGTTGCTCATGGCTTACTGCCCCGTGATCGCGGTGAGCATGGAACGGACCTTGCTCTCGACGAAGCTGAGCGAGGCACGGTATTCCAGCGCGGCGCGGCCATAGGCGGCGCGCTCGGCATCGGGGTCGACGGTGTTGCCGTCCAGGCTGGGTTGCACGCCCTCGCGGGCCACCTGGAACGGGTTCAGGCCACTACTGATCTCGTAGTGCTGCTCGTTCGTGGTGGTCATCAGGCCGTTGGCGTCCAGCCCCTGGGCAGTGCGCAGGGCGGCGTCGAAGTCCAGGTCCTGGGCCTTGTAGCCGGGAGTGTCGGCATTGCCGAGGTTGCTGGCGATCAGCTTCATCCGCTGTTCGCGCAACGGCATGGCCTGGGCGTGCACGCCCAGGTAATCGGTAATCAGGTTGCGCACGGTGCACTCCCACGGGAACGATGCCCGGGAAGCTGCAAGGGGTGTGCCAAAGCGTGGGCGCCGCCGGGCATGGCCCGGCGCTACCCAAGGTGCGCGGGAGGTCCCGGTAGCGCCGGGCCATACCCGGCGGAGGCGGGTGGGGCGGCCTTACGCCGCCATCGCCACCTTGCGCAGGCGGTCCAGCACGAAGTCGGCCAGCTCGTGCGGCGAGTACTTGGCCACGAAGGCGTTGGCGCCCACGCGCTCCACCATCGCATTGTTGAATACGCCGGACAGGGAGGTGTGCAGCAGCACATACAGCCCGGACAGGCCGGCGTGGCGCCGGATTTCCGTCGTCAGCGTATAGCCGTCCATGGCCGGCATCTCGATGTCCGAGATAACCATGGCGTAGCGGTCGGCCGGGTTTTCGCCCGAGGCGTGGATCTGCAGCAGGTGGTCCAGCGCCTGCTTGCCATCTGACAGCAGGGTGGCGCCCACCCCCAGCTGGTCCAGCACGCTGCGGATCTGCTGGCGGGCCACGCGCGAGTCGTCCACCACCAGCACCTGCAGCTGCGGAGCGTCGGCCGGCATGGCCATGGTCGGGTCCAGCACTGCCTCGCCACGGATCTGGGCGATATCGGCCAGCACGCTTTCCACGTCGATCACCTGGATCAGCTCGCCCTGGAAGCGGGTCACAGCGGTCAGGTAGCTCGATTCTGCGCCCAGCTCCGGCGGCGGGTGGATGTCCTCCACCGCGATGTTGACGATGCGCTCGACCCCGCTCACCAGGAAGCCCTGGATCGAGCGGTTGAACTCGGTCACCACCAGGTAGCCGGGGGCGGTGTCCGCGTCCGGCTCACGCTCGGGGTGGCCGATGGCCAGGCCCAGATCCAGCACCGGCACCGAGCGGCCACGCACGTCGGCCACGCCGGCGAACTGGCCTGGCAGGCCGGGTACCTGGAAGAGCTCCGGGCGGCGCAGGACTTCCTGTACCTTGAAGACGTTGACGCCAAAAAGCTGACGTCCGCCGAGACGGAACAGCAGCAGCGCCAGGCGATTGTGGCCGGCCAGTCGGGTCCGCTGGTCGATCCGGTTGAGCAGGTCATGGGACATGGCTGCTGTATCGGCGTAAGGGCGGCCGAACTTGAGGGCGCCGTGTCGCCCGCGATGCTTTTTGTAGGGTCGACCGCTCTATTTGTGGAGTCGGGCCATGCTCGACTGGCATTTTTGTCCAAAGCAGTCGAGCACGGCTTGACTCTACAAGAGCCTCTGGCACGCCACTTGCACGCACCCGGCCAGGTCTTACCGAACAGGAGGCGCCATGCGCCGGATCACATCTCTATTGGCCATCGCCCTGGCGTTTGCCTCGCCATGGGCGGCCGCCACCGACTGGCAGCCGGTCGCCAGCATCCGCACGGCCGCGCTGTCGACCTTGCCAGCCGGCGCTGAGGGCGAGGCCGTGGTGGCCGATGCAATGCGCCTGCCGCGCTGCGGGTCGGCGCTGCAGGTGCAGCCCACCGCCAACACCACGGTGGAGGTCAGCTGCCCCGATGCCGGCGGCTGGCGCCTGTTCGTACCGGTGAAGGTGCGCCGCAACCAGGCCGTGCTGGTGCTCACCCGCGGCATTGCCACTGGAGAAACCCTGGCCGCGGCCGATATCAGCACTGCCCAGCGTGATGCCGCACGGATTGCCGGGGCTGTGCTGTCCGATCCCGCTGCGGCGGTCGGTCGCATTGCCCGTCGGCCCCTGCAGGCCGGAAGCCTGCTCTCGGCCAACGACCTGGTCACCGAGCGTCTCATCAGACGAGGAGACAATGTGGCCCTGGTGTCGCGGCGCGGTTCGGTCGAGGTGCGCATTGCCGGCCGGGCGATGGGCGATGCGGGCGAGAACGACCGTGTTTCGGTAGAGAACCTGTCCTCCCGCCGCATCGTGCAGGGGACCGTGGACGCCCATGGTGACGTAATCGTGGCGCGTTGAAAAAGTAAGAGATTTCCCTAAAGATCACGGCCCAGCGGCCGTTATCCCTTGTGAACGGCAACTCCAGGACACCCCATGAGCCAGAAAATCGACGGCAACCTGCAGGTCCCCCAGGCACTGCGCAGCGTGACGACCCCGGCCACCAAGCCCGGCGTCAGCGGCGATGCGCCGGCGCGCCCGGTGGAGGCTGCGGACAGCCTGCGCCTGACCGGCGAGGCCACCAACCTGCAGGCGCTCGAGCGTGAGCTGAGCACCGCCCCGGCCATCGACGCCCAGCGTGTCGCCGCGGTGCGCGAGTCGCTGCAAAACGGCAGCTACAAGATCAATCCGGACGCGATCGCATCGCGCATGCTCGAACTGGACCAGCAGCTGCAGGGATGACCGCGGCGATGAGTGAACATCTTCAGCGACTTGCCCAGGCTCTGGATGTCGAACATCAGGCCCTGGTCGAGCACGACGTGCACGCGCTGATCCGCGCGACCGGCGCCAAGCTGGAAGCACTGCGCGCCCTGGACTCCACCCCGCCGGTGGGCGAGGGCGAGCAGCTGCAGGCGCTGGCCGAGCGCAACCGCGCCAATGGCGTGCTGCTGTCGCGCCGCCGCCGCGAGGTGGACTGGGCGCTGCGCCAACTCGGCCGCACCGAGGCATCCTCCTCGTACGACGCCAAGGGCCAGGCCCACACGGTCAACGCACGCCGGCCACTGGCCGTCGCCTGATCGACCCACCGGCGGCCGGCAGCAGCCGGTGGGCTGCTGCGCTGGCGCGGCAGCGCGTATATTGGGCGCCTGTTCGCAAGCCCTCGAGTCGCCGTGTCCGCCGCCAACGTTCTGGTTACCGCCCCCCTTCCGCCGCAGCCGGTGCTGCAGGCCCTGCTGGAGCGCGTGCGCGAAGGCATGCTGCTGTTCACCGAAGACGGGCAGGTCGCCCTGGCCAATCCGGCCGCACAGAACCTGCTGGGCAGCAACGAGACCACCGGCCCCGCGCCGTTGCGCCTGCGTGAGCTGCTGCCGCCGGATGCGCTGGAGCAGGCGCGCCTGCACGGTCAGTGGAATGGCAGCCTGCCGGTCGGCGAGGGCGTGGTCATCGCCCACCTCTACCATCACGGCCAGCCTGGCAGCGGCCACTACCTGGCACTGTTCCGTCCCATCGAGGGCCAGGAGGACTACGAGCGCGAGCTGCAGCAGCGCCATGCCGAACTCCGCCAGGCCTACCTGCGCCTCAACGGCACCCAGGAAAAGCTGCTGCAGTCGGAAAAGATGGCCTCCATCGGCCAGCTCGCCGCCGGCGTTGCCCACGAGATCAACAACCCGATCGGCTACGTGCACTCCAACCTGGGCAGCCTGCAGGAATATCTGCGCAGCCTGTTTACCGTCATCGAAGCATACGAGCGGGCCCTGCGCGCGCCGGATCCGAAGGCGCTGATCCCGGAAATCGACGATATCCGTGACCGCCTGGACATCGATTTCATCAGCCGCGACCTGCCGCAGTTGATGGCGGAGTCGCGCGAGGGCATCGAGCGGGTGACCCGCATCGTGCGCGACCTGAAGGACTTCTCGTATTCCGGCCGCGACGAGTCGTGGAAGCTGGTGGACCTGCATTCCGGCCTGGAATCGACCATCAACATCATCTGGAACGAGCTCAAGTACAAGGTCACCCTGCACCGCGAGTTCGGCCAGCTGCCGCTGGTGGAGTGCCTGCCTTCGGAACTGAACCAGGTCTACATGAACCTGCTGCTCAACGCCGGCCATGCCATCGCCGAGCGCGGCACCATCACCGTGCGCACCGGTGTGGACGGCGACACGGTCTGGGTGGAGTTCGAGGACACCGGTGGCGGCATCTCGCCGGAACTGCGCCAGCGCATCTTCGATCCGTTCTTCACCACCAAGCCGGTGGGCAGCGGCACCGGCCTGGGCTTGTCGATCTCCTACAGCATCATCAACAAGCACCACGGCCGCATCGACCTGGACAGCACACCCGGCGTCGGCTCGCGCTTCCGCGTGGTGCTGCCGATCAAGCAGCCGCGCTGACCTCGTTTCTGTAGAGTCGAGCCATGCTCGACTGTTTTTTGCCGTAGTCGAGCATGGCTCGACTCTACAGGCGGGTTAACGCAGCGGCGAGCGATCCTCGCCGGCATCCGCCGCTTCCACCGCCGTCGGCCCGGCATTGCTGCGCCGCTGTTCCTCGTACGTACGGAACGCCTGGTGGATGTGCTTGCGCAGCTCGTCGTCGTTCCAGGGCTTGGTCAGGAAGCGGTAGATCGCGCCGCGGTTGATCGCATCGGTCACCGTGTTCAGATCGGTGTAGCCGGACAGCACCAGGCGGATCGTGTCCGGGTACAGCATCTTCACCCGGCCCAGGAACTCGGTGCCGCTCATGTCGCTCATGCGCTGGTCGGACAGGATCACCTGCACGTCGTTGATCGCCAGCAGGTCGAACGCATCGCGCACGTTGCCGGCGGCCAGGATGCGGTAGCCGTCGCGACGGAACAGGCGCACCAGCGAGCGCAGCACGTTCTCCTCGTCGTCCAGCAGCAGCAGGGTGCGGTCCGGGCGGGTTTCGGCGAAAGCTTCCGGCCGCAGGTAACGGCGGCGCAGGGTCATGCCGGCCGCATCGGCCGACATCGGCTCGCCGAACAGGTAACCCTGGAACACGTCGCAGTCGTTGCGACGCAGGAAGCCCAGCTGTGCCTGCGACTCGACGCCGTTGGCAATCACCGTCATGCCCAGCTGGTGGCCCATGGCGATGATCGCGCGGGCGATGGCGGCCTCGCGGTTGCCTGCCGGCGCGCTCTTGATGAAGCTGCGGTCGATCTTCAGCTTGTCCACCGGGTAGCGCACCAGCGCACTGAGGCTGGAATCGCCGGTGCCGAAGTTGTCAAGGCTCAGACTGATGCCTTCGTTGCGCAGGTTGGCCAGGGTCTCGTGGACGAAGTTGACGTTGTTGGTCAGCGCGCTTTCGTTGATCTCCAGTGTCAGCATCTGCGCCGGCACGCCCGCGGCCTGGATCAGCCCCATCACCTCGGCGAAGAAGTTCGGACGCAGCAGCTGCAGGGTCGACACGTTCACCGCGATGGTGAAGTCATCGAAGCCCTGGTCGCGCCACAGACGCGCCTGCTTCAGTGCGCCTTCCAGCACCCAGGTGCCGATCTGCACGATGATGCCGAGGCGCTCGGCGGTGCGCATGAAGCGCTCCGGCACCAGCATGCCCAGGGTCGGTGACTGCCAGCGCAGCAGCGCCTCCATGCCCACAACGTGGCCATCGCGGGCGCTGACCAGCGGCTGGTAGCGCAGCTTCAGTTCGCCGTTGGGGATCGCATCGACGATCTGGCGGGCGATGATGCTCTCGCTGTGCGCGCTCGGCGGGGTGTCCACCGCGTGGATGCGCACCGCATTGCCGCCTTCGCGGGCGGCTTGGTACAGTGCATCCTCGGCGTGGTCGAGCAGGCGCGAGGCGTTGCTGGCGTGCTCCGGGCACAGGCTCACGCCCAGCTTGCCGGTCATGAACAGCGTGTACGGCAGCACCGACAGCGGCAGCTCCATCTGCTGGCGGATCTCTTCGGCGAAGTCTTCCGGCAGCGGCAGGTCGGCGGTGCGTGGCACGGCCAGCAGGAATTCATCGCTGCCGTGGCGCCACAGTTTGCCGCGGCCGCGCAGGTAGGACTGCAGGCGCTGGGCGACCAGCACCAGCGCCTGGTCGCCGACCTCGGCACTCATGTTTTCGTTGACCGATGCGAAGTGGTCGATATCCACGTGCATCAGCATCAACGGGGTGCCGCCGGAGGCGGCTTCGGTGACCATGGCCTGCAGCTCGGGGTTGCCGGCACCCAACCGATCGGGGGCGTCGTCAATGCTGACAGGGGGCATGTTGGGGTTCCACATGGCTCAGTGTTCCGGGGAATCAGCGGCGGTCGCAGTGACCGCCTGGTAAGGAAGATGGACGTCGACGAGCGTACCGGCGCCGTGCGCCGACTCGATGCGGACATTGCCGCCGACGCTCTGCGCACGCTCGCGCATCACGATCAGGCCCAGGCCGCGCGGGCCGTTCGGGTCGAAACCCTCGCCGTCATCGCGGATCAGCAGGTGCAGGCCGCGCTGGTCGACATTGCGCAGCTGCAGCTGCACCTGGCTGGCACGGGCGTGGCGCAGCACGTTGGTCAGGCTTTCCTGGGCGATGCGGAAACAGGCCTGTTCGATGCTGTTGTCCGGGCGCGAGGGCAGGGTGTCGATCTCGGCCAGCAGCTCCACCGGCGAGGAACGGAACAGCACCCGTGCCTGCCAGCTCAGTGCCGCCTCCAGGCCCAGGGCGTCCAGCTGCGGCGGGCGCAGCAGGGTGGAGATGTCGCGCAGCTTGGCCACGGTGGTGTCGGCCAGGCTCACGATCTGCGCCAGGTCTTCGCTGCGGCGTCGTGCGTCTGCTTCATCCTGAGCGGCGTAGGCGGAGAGCTTGATGGCGGTGATGGCCTGGCCGATGTCATCGTGCAGGTCGCGCGAGATGGCGCGGCGCTCGTCCTCCTGCAGCGAGAACAGACGGCCGGCCATGGCCTGCAGTTCGCGGTTGCTGGTTTCCAGCGCGGTGCGCGTGCGCTCGGATTCGCTCAGGTCACGCACGATCAGCAGCTTGCAGTCGCGGCCGCCGTAGCGCACTTCGCCCACCGCCAAGCCGGCGTGGAAGCGGCGGCCATCGGCGCGCTGCATCACCAACACGCTGTTGTGCCCGGGGCTGTGCTGCGGTTGGCCGGCGCGCAGCTGCAGGCGCACCCGGTCCAGCTCCGCCGGGTCCACCAGCGCATCCAACGGCTCGCCCAGCAAGGTCTGGCTGCCATAGCCGAACAGGGCCGCGGCCCAGGCGTTGGCGTACAGCACGTGCTCGTCGGACAGGATCACCACGCCGTCGGGGAGCACCCGCACCAGCTCGCGGAACTGCTCCTCGCGTTCACGCAGCAGGCGCCGCGACTGTTCGCGCTCGGTCACGTCCTGCAGAGTGCCCAGCACCCGCTCGCGGCCGGCCTCGTCCGTGCCACAGGCTGCGCGCAGGTGCACCATCAGGGTACGGCCATCCATCGACAGCACGGGCAGCAGCACATCCACCTGCAGCCTGGGGTCGGTGCACAGCTCGGCCAGCAGCTGCTCGGTCTGCGCGGCCGTGGTCGGATCGGCCGGCACCAGCAGCTCATCGAAACGATGCCAGCGCCGTGCCTCGGGCGGGCGGCGGCCCAGCAGGCGGTACACCTGGCTGGAGTAGCGGCCGAGGCCGCTGGAAGGGTCCAGCTCCCAGGCGCCGATGCGGGCCAGCTCGTGTGCCTCTTCCACGCGGGCCAGGGCCTGGTCGCGGCGCAGCTGGGCCAGGTCCTCGGCGGTGCGGTCGATGGCGATCAGCAGTCGGGCGTTGTGGCCGTCGTAGTCGATCGCGTTCGAGCGCAGTTCCATCTGCCGGCGGCTGCCATCGCGCAGCTGCAGCGGGGTGCGCAGCACGCAGATCTGCTCGGGCGCCTCGCGGATCGCCTCCAGCTTGTTCTGCAAAATCAGCCTGTCGCCGGGCGGCCACAGCACGTCGATGGTCTGCTCCAGCAGCGCGTCGCGCTCCCAGCCGAAGGCCAGGCAGGCGGCCGGGTTGGCGTCGAGGATGACCAGGCTGTCCAGGTCGTAGACCAGGATCGGCCCGGGGTTGCCCTCGAACATCTGCCGCAGGCGCAGCTCCGAGCCCTGCAGGCGCGCATGGGTGCGCAGCACGTGTTCGGCCAAGGGGCGCAGCAGAAGGTACAGCAGGCCGGCGCTGGCAAAGGCGAAGAAGGCGTCCTTCACGGTCTGCCAGAACGCCAGTTGCCGCGGGTCCGACATCAGTGCCGCCATGGCGCCATCGGTGGCGACCATCCAGGCCAGTGCCAGCATCAGATAGGTCAGCACCACCCGACGACGGTCACGACCCAGCGCCTTCGCCATCTGCGGGTCGGGAGCGGGGGCGGTGCCGGTCGGTTCTGCGGGCATGGACAGGGCAGGGGGAGGGGGCGCCAGCCATATTAACGCGCGACCGCGTGCAGGCACTCAATTATCCGCCGGAGGCGCCGTTAACCACTGCGTGCCCCGCTGTCGGGCGCGCCATTCCGGAGCAAGATCGCGTGGACCAAGGGATCATCGCCAGCCTGCTGCAGCATCCGCTTGCCTCGGCGCTGGTCATCGTCGACCGTGGCGGCCGTCCGCTTGCAGCCAACCCGGCCGCGCGCGAACACGGCCTGCCGGCGACGGTGGCCGCCTACGCGCCGATGCTGGAGGACCTGCGCCTGCTGGCGGCCGACGGTGGCATCGTCGCCTGCACCCTGCCGGGTGGTCCGCGCGGCCACTACGACGGCTACCTGCGCGCCGTGCACGATGGCAGCGGCAACCTGCTGGCCTTCACCCTCAGCGTGCCGGAGCCGGTGCCGGTCGATGCCGGTGGCCGTTGGGAGCTGGCGCTGGAAAGCGCCGGCCACAGCCTGTGGGACTGGGACATTCCCAGCGACCGGGTGGTACGGACACCTTCGCTTGTGGAAGAGACCGCCAACAACATCATTTCCCGCGTCCACGGCGATGACCTGGCCGACATGCGTGCGGCGCTGGACGAGCACCTGCGCGGCCACAGCGAGCAGTACAGCGCCCAGTTCCGCTTCCGCCAGGAGGATGGCCAGTGGCGCTGGGTGCTCGACCGCGGTCGCGTGGTTGCACGTACCGCCGATGGGCAGCCGCTACGCATGGTCGGCACCCATACCGACATCGAGCAGCAGAAGCAGCTGGAAGCGCTGCTGCAGGAACAGCAGCTGCACCTGAGCGAGGCCCAGCGCATCGCCAGCATGGGCAGCTGGTCGTTCGATCCCACCAACCACCGGTTCTGGTGGTCGCCCGAGCTGCGCTCGCTGCTGGCCCTGGCACCCGGCGAAGTGCCCGGCCAGCGGCGCTGGCTGAAGCAGCTGCACCCGCGCTCACGCGGCGCGCTGCGTGCGGCGTGGCGCCGGCTGTGGCGCGACGGCCGTGCCGCCAACCTTGAACTGGAACTGACCCGCGGCAGCGAGCCGTCCCAGCACCTGCGCCTGTGGATGCAGCCGCTGCTGGACATGGATGGCCATCCCAAGCGCCTGCTGGGCCAGGTGCAGAACATCACCGAACAGCACCAGACCGATGCACTCATCCGCTGGCGCACCGAACTGCTGAACCGTGTCTCCGCGCTGGGCCGCATCGGCGGCTGCGAGATCGAGGTCAGCACCCGGCACATGCAGTGGACGGAGGAGTGCTACCGCATCCACGGGCTGCGCAAGGAGCCGATCACCCTGGACCAGGCGCTGGCGCTGTACACCGAAGATTCGCGCGCGCACTTCGAAGCCGCGCTGCTGCGTATCGCTGGTGGCGGCCTGCCCGAACAGCTGGACCTGTGCTTTTACCGCCAGTCCGGCCTGCGCGTGTGGGTGCAGGTGTTGATTGAACTGGACCGCCGCGACGGCCTGCCGCCGCGCTTCGTGGTCCTGTTCCGTGACATCACCCGCGAGCGCGAAGCCAATGAGCGCATCGAGCTGCTGGCCCACTACGACCTGCTGACCGGCCTGCCCAACCGCGTGTTGCTGGGCGAGCAGACCGCCGAGGCCATCGAGGAGGCCCGCGACCGCGGCACCTCGCTGGCGATGCTGTTCATCGATCTCGATGGCTTCAAGAACATCAACGACAGCTTCGGCCACGCCACCGGCGATGCGCTGCTGAAGGCCGCAGCCACCCGCCTGCACCAGAACCTGCGCAACAACGATCTGTTCGGCCGCTTCAGCGGCGACGAATTCATCGTGGTGCTGCGCGACCTGGCCGAGCCGGAGGATGCCGGCCACGTGGCGCGCAAGCTGATCGGCTCGCTGGCCGAGCCGCTGCGTCGCGGTGACACCGTGCTAAAGGTCGGCGCCAGCGTGGGCATCGCCATGCTGGGCGACAGCCAGACCGATTTCGACTCCCTGCTGCGTGCCGCCGACGCGGCGATGTACGCGGCCAAGGAAGCCGGGCGCAACACGTATCAGTACTACAGCCAGGACGCCCTGGCGCGCATCCAGCGCCGGCTGGAGATCGAGCACGGCCTGCACGGTGCCATCGAACGTGAGGAGTTCAGCCTGGCCTACCAGCCGCTGCTGCACGCCCACCATGGTGAGCCGCCGGCCATCGAAGCGCTGCTGCGCTGGCATCGCCCCGGCGTGGGCTACTGCAGCCCGGCCGAGTTCATTCCCATTGCCGAGAAGTGCGGCGAGATCGTCCGCATCGGCGACTGGGTGCTGTCCGAAGCCTGCCGCCAGGCGGCAGCGTGGGATCGTGCCGGCCTGCGTTTTGAGCGCATTGCGGTGAACGTTTCGGCCGTGCAGTTGCGTGACCGCGGGTTTGCCGAGCGCGTGATCGAGATCTGTCACGCCCATGGCTGGCCGCCGCAGCGGCTCGAGCTGGAACTGACCGAATCGGCGTTGATCCGTGACACCGACATCCTGCGCCACTGTTTCGACGTACTGGAACGCCATGGCGTGCCGCTGGCGGTGGATGACTTCGGCACCGGCTTCTCCAACCTGCATTACCTCAACCGCTTCCCGGTGGGGCGCCTGAAGATCGACCGCAGTTTCGTGCAGGGCATGCTGCACGACACGGGCACGGCCGAAGTCACCCAGGCCATCGTCCACCTGGGCCACGCACTGGGCATGAAGGTGGTGGCCGAGGGCGTGGAAACGCACCAGGAAGAAGACATGCTGCGCCGGCAGGGCTGCGACGAGATCCAGGGCTACCTGTACTCGCGCCCGCTCAGCCCGCGCGACCTGGCGCTGTGGCTGCGCCAGCAGCACGCCACCCCGGAAGTCGCCCTGGCCCGATAGCCCCGGTAGGTGCTGACCGTTGGTCGGCATCGATGCTCGCACTCGCGACCATCCACGCATGGCGTGGATCTACTGAGGGTCGATGAACCGTTGTCAGAACTCCGGCCGCAGCCGTGCCTGCACCGCCTCGACCACGTTGGCATAGCGCCGCCGCTGGATGCGATAGCCCACGTAGAAAATCAGCGGGCATACCAGCATCGGCCATGCCATCGGCCGCACCAGCATGATCGGTACCACCAGCAGGGTCAGGACCAGTGCGAACCAGCTGCAGCGGCCGATCACCCGTACCTCACGGCGCCGGCTGTCGATCACCAATTGACCGCGCATCAGCGGGAAGTAGCGCCCACCGAAGCCCGGCGCAAAGCTCTCGCGGAATGCCACGCTGCCATCGGGCAATGCTTGGAATGACAGACGCGCCCATTTCTCGATCGGCAGGTCGTGTTCCAGGCCGCCCAGCGAAAGGTGCTTGAGGTTGTCAGGTGACGCGGCAATGCGCTGGTTGAACAGTACGATGCCCGTGCGAAAGAAGAGCGGCACCCACGCAGAGAGCAACAGCAATTCGATCAGCATCAATGCGATCAGGGCGATGGCCATCGGTCTTCCATGAACGGGACCGGCGCATCATGCCATGGGCAACGGCCCATCCATGCACGGCGTGGAACTATAGCGAATCCCCGTCCAGCCCAAGATCCCAGGCCATCCCCAACAGTTCACCCGCAATCGCCGACGGGGCAGGGCGGGCATCGGCCAGCTGCCTGAGTTCCTCGATCTCCTCGCGTGCGACCGCCTCCAGCTGCTGCAGCTGTTCGCGCACGCTGGGGTTGCGCGGGCGTTCGTTGGGGTCGATCGGGGGCAGGGCGCGGATCAGGGTCATGGTGCGCGGGTCGGGGGCATCCAACGGCAGGTTACAGGCAAAGGCCCCGGAATGACCGGGGCCTTGCAGGCTGCCGGAGCAGGCAGCGGACATCAGGATCAGAACAGCTCGACCGTGCCGGCGCCCATGTTCTGCTGGGCTACCGGCTTGTGCGGCGGGCGCTCCCACTCGCTGCGCAGTTCGCGCAGTCGGCTGCCGGTGCGCTGCAGGGCGGTGGCGATCTCTTCGTCGAACACGCCACCGTTACGGTGCAGCAGTTCCTGCAGGGCCACGGCTTCGCGGTTGATCGCGGTCAGGCGGTCCAGGTGGGTGTGCACGCCGCCCAGGGCCTGGGTGGCGATGTCTTCGAACTGCAGGGCACGTACGGCCTCGGCCACGCTGCCGTCGATCGAACGGGCGCACTCGGACACTTCGCGCATGCCATCGCCCAGCGAGGCATTGATCTGGGCCACGTTGTCCAGCATCGCCGCCGCTTCCTGGCGCGCTTCGCGGGAACGGTCCATGTCACGCGAGGCCATGTGCGAGACCGTCTCGCGCACTTTGGCGATGGCGTCCTTGGAGCTGTGGGCCAGCTTGCGGATCTGTTCGTTGAAGGTGGTCGAGCGCTCGGACAGGTTGCGCACTTCGTCGGCCACCACCGCGAAGCCACGACCGGCTTCACCGGCACGGGCCGCTTCGATGGCCGCGTTCAGCGCCAGCAGGTTGGTCTGGTCGGCAATCGACTTGACGTCTTCCAGCAGGGCGAAGATGCCGTCCAGGTGCTGGGCCATCTGGTCGATGTGCTGCACGGTGGTGCTGCTCTGGCCGCTCACCTGTTCCAGCGCTTCCACCAGCTGTTCCATGCGGTGGTTGGCGTGCTGGGCGAAGCGGGCGACGTCGAGGCCGGCGTTGCCTTCGTCACCGGCGCGGTCGACGATGCGCGACAGGGCCTGGCTCTGCTGGCGCGACTTGCGGTTCATCGCATCGAAGCTGCCACCGAGGCTGGAGACGGCCTGGCGGATCAGGTCGCGGGCGCGTTCGACTTCGCCGCGCGAGCCGTCGATTTCGTTGCCGACGAAGTTGCGCAGTTCGGTCAGCAGCTGGTCCTGCTCGCGCAGGACACGGGCATGTTCCGGGGAACGCTGCACCTGGGCGCGGGTAGTCCACCACGCAAAGCCCAGCCAGCTCAGCGTCATCGTGGTCAGGATCGCCCAACGCAGGGCGGCCGGCCATTCGAAACCGATGGCGAAGGGGAGCAGCAGGGTCAAGGCCAGGGGGGCGGCCAGACGGATGAAAATGCGTGAGTACATGGACGTTCTCGGGAGGTGCACGGAGGATGTATCGGCCGTGCCCCCTTTCTCTTTAACGTCGATGTGGCTTCTGGATGCGCCGGATTTCCGACGCCTTGCTGCGTCAGGGGTCAGAGCCCTTTCCTTGCCGGAAAGGAATCCGACCCCGGCCCCTCAGGCCAGCTGCCGGTCCACGGCTTCGGTCATCGCCTTGCGGCTGAGCAGGAAGTCCCAGTAGCTGCCGCCCAGCTGCCGCCAGAGCACGGCCGCACGCACGGCGGCCAGCAGCAGCGCGCGGATCTCGGCCACCACCCCGGCCTGGCCCAGGTAGTGCGGGTTGCCCTGCACCATGACGCGCGGCTTGAGGTGGCTGATGGTGTCGGCATAAAGGCCGCCCAGGCTGGCCAGCACGTCCGGGTGGCCGCTGTCGCCCAGCTCGGCGGCCTGGCGCTGGGCACGCTCGATGCCCGAGGCGACCTTGTTCACGGTGGCACCGTCCTGCACGAACCGCCGCTCCAGCTGCAGCACCGACAGGGCCAGCTTGGGCAGGATCGGGTCCTGGCCCTGGTTGCGGAAGTAGTTGTGCAGCAGGCGCAGGCCGGATTTCAGCGCGTGGCGGTCTCCAAAGACCTCCTGCGGGGAGGCGGCATCGATGCGGAACACGCTGTCCACCGCGGTACGTACCGCCGCGGCGTCGGAATGGCCGGTATCGGCGATACGGCGTACCTGCTGCAGGGCCTGGGCAATGCCGGCCAGGGCCAGGACGCGGTCGTCGACAGTGAAACTCATGCAGCGATTACCTCAAAAGGAGAAGGGGTGGTGCGCAGGCGCTGTTCCAGCGGCGCATCGGTGGCGGCGATCACCGCGCCGCCCAGGCAGACATCGCCGTCATACAGCACCAGCGACTGGCCAGGGGTCACGGCGCGCTGCGGGCGGGCGAAGGTCACCTGCACGCTGCCGTCGTCCAGCACCTCGACCGTACACGGCTCGTCCGGCTGCCGGTAGCGGGTCTGGGCGGTGCACTCGAAGCGGCGGGCCGGTGGGGCCCCGGCAATCCAGTGCGCGGTTTCCGAGCGCAGGCGGTCGGACAGCATCCACTTGCTGTCCCGGTCCTGGTCCACGTACAGCACGTTGCTGGCCACATCCTTGCCGACCACGTACCACGGCGCCGCCGGGCGGCCGCGCACGCCGCCGATGTTCAGGCCCTCGCGCTGGCCCAGGGTGAAATAGAACACGCCCGGGTGCTCGGCGATGACGCTGCCGTCGGCCGGGTCGAGGATCTGGCCGGTCCTGGCCGGCAGGTAGCGGCCGAGGAACTCGCGGAAGTCCCGCTCGCCGATGAAGCAGATGCCGGTCGAATCCTTCTTGGCATGGGTCGGCAGGCTGACGTCGCGGGCGATCCGGCGCAGGTCGCTCTTTTCCAGGTCGCCAATCGGGAACAGGGTGGCGGCCAGTTGTTCCTGCCCCAGCTGGTGCAGGAAGTAGCTCTGGTCCTTGGAGCGGTCTGCGCCGCGCAGCAGCAGCCACTGCTGGCCGCGCTGGGCGACCCGCGCGTAGTGGCCGGTAGCGATGCGCTCGGCCCCCAGCTCGCGGGCAGCGTCCAGGAAATGCTTGAACTTCACTTCGCGGTTGCACAGCACGTCCGGGTTGGGCGTGCGGCCGGCGGCGTACTCGGCCAGGAAGTGCTCGAACACGCCCTGCCAGTACTCGCTGGAAAAATCGCGGAAGTGGAACGGGATGCCGAGCAGGCCGCAGACGGCCACCGCGTCGCGGCGGTCATCCTCGGCACGGCAGTCGCCGCTGCCATCGTCGGCCCAGTTCTGCATGAACAGGCCGGCCACGGCCTCGCCCTGCTGCACCAGGCGCCAGGCGGCCACGGACGAATCCACGCCGCCGGACACGCCGACCATCACCCGTGGGCTGCTCATGCGACCTCCTGGACCAGGGAAAGCGGATGGCGCTGGCCGGCCAGGTAGTCGGCCACCACCTGCCAGACCAGCGGGCTGCGCAGGCGCGGCCCGGCGGCCTGCAGCTCGGCCGGGTCCAGCCACAGGGCGCGGTCGATGCCGGTATCCAGCGGCTGCTCCGGGTCGTGCGAGAGCGGGCGGGCGGCGTAGCAGAAGCGCAGGAACGCCGTGCCGTCAGGCGCGGTCCACTGGTAGCAGCCAATGAAGGCAGTCAGTTCCACCGTCCAGCCGGTTTCCTCGCGCGTCTCGCGCAGGGCGGCGGCGGCCAGGCTTTCGCCCGGCTCCAGGTGGCCGGCGGGCTGGTTCAGCACCTGCCGCCCCTCGATGTTTTCTTCCACCAGCAGCACGCGGCCGCCGTCGACCACCACGGTGGCCACGGTGGCATGCGGTGCCCAGCGCGGGTCCTGCACGGCGTTCAACTCAGAGGTCGTCCTTCTTGGTCAGCTCCAGCTCCATCGCGTCGGCGGTACGGATGGCCGCATCGATGGCGTCGCTGAGCTGGTCGGTGGTGGCATCGGCATCGATCTTCACCACGAACATGGCGGTCTTGTCCTGCTTTACCCAGCCGCCCATCTTGGCGTCCTGGGAGTCTTCCAGCATGCGGTTGGCCACGGCTTCGGGGAACTGCGCGGTCTTGGACACATAGCCCGGCGACCAGATCTCACGGATGTTGTGGCTGCCGAAGTCCTCCACGGCCGAACGCACGTAGACGATCTGGGTGCGATCGCCTTCCACGTCGAACACCATCTGGTAATCGCCGTCCTCGTCTACCTCGTAGGTGTAGCCGAGCTTCTCCAGGTGGCGGGCGATGGCGGCGTCGGCCTTGCTGCTCTCTGCGGCGGTCGCGGCGCCGGCACTGCCGACGGCGGCCAGGGCGAACAGCAGGGCAGGCAGAAGGGTCCTTTTCATGAAAATCCTGTGAAACGTGGGGGACAGGCGTTGATTGTGACGGCGGCCGTGCGTGCCGTCCATTCTGCGGCGTGCCGACGCAGGACCGTCGCACCCTCTATAATGTCCAGATGCCTCGCGAGTCTTCCCCCGAATCCCATCACGATCACGGTATTGCCGTGGAGCCCGCGCGCCCGGAAGTGGCGCCGCCGCCGTTCTACCAGGTCATGATCCTCAACGACGACTACACCCCGATGGATTTCGTGGTGGACGTCCTGCAGCAGTTCTTCAGCATGGACCTGGACAAGGCCACGCAGGTGATGCTGCACGTCCATACCCGCGGCCGCGGCGTCTGCGGGGTCTTCACCCGCGAAGTGGCCGAGACCAAGGTCGCCCAGGTCAACGAGTACTCGCGCATGAACCAGCATCCGCTGCTGTGCACGATGGAAAAGGCCTGACCCCGGCGCAGCGCCGGTAATCCGCACTGTTCCAGCCATGGCCGTTCTCTGGCCCCGTCTGCGTGCTCACGTTCAATCCGCCTGCCTTGCCCGCAAAGATCCCGGGCGTGGCGCGTTGCGGGTCATCACGTGGCAATCGCTGGTGGCTCGGGTAGGGTTCGCCGAAGCTCCCGCGGGCTCCCCGGGCGTGAACGATGATCAAGCAATCCGCACTGCTAACGCCATCTGAACGCAGCAATCCGCTAGGGTGATGGAAATCGCGTAGTCAGGCCGCATATTGTCCCCATCTGCCGCCGGAGTAATCCATGTTCAGCAAAGACCTCGAACACACCATCGGCCAGTGCTACAAGCGTGCCCGTGAGGCCCGGCATGAATTCATGACGGTCGAACACCTGCTGCTGGCACTGCTCGACAATCCGTCCGCCCAGGCCGTTCTCAAGGCCTGCGGCGCCGACGCCGAACGCCTGCGCCAGGAGCTGGAGCAGGCCATCGAGGCCTCCGTGTCCCGCCTGGCCGAAGACGACGGCCGCGACACCCAGCCGACCCTGGGCTTCCAGCGCGTGCTGCAGCGGGCCGTGTACCACGTGCAGTCCTCGGGCAAGAAGGAGGTCACCGGCGCCAACGTGCTGGTCGCCATCTTCGGCGAAAAGGACTCCCACGCCGTCTATTACCTCAACCAGCAGGATGTCACCCGGCTGGACGTGGTCAATTACCTGTCCCATGGTATCGCCAAGCTGGGTGAGGAGGGCGAGCAGCCCTCTTCCCCTGAGGGCGAGGCTCGAATGGAGGGTGGGGACGGTGAGCCCAAGGGTGATGCCCTGACCGAATTCGCCAGCAACCTCAACGAACAGGCCCGGGCCGGTCGCATCGACCCGCTGGTTGGGCGCGCCGACGAGATCGAGCGCACCATCCAGGTCCTGTGCCGCCGTCGCAAGAACAATCCGCTGTACGTAGGCGAGGCCGGCGTGGGCAAGACCGCCATCGCCGAGGGCCTGGCCCGCCGCATCGTCGAAGGCTCCGTACCGGACGTGCTGGCCGATGCTGTGATCTATTCGCTCGACCTGGGCGCGCTGGTGGCCGGTACCAAGTACCGCGGCGATTTCGAGAAGCGCCTGAAGGGCGTGCTGACCGCGCTGAAGAAGGTGCCCAACGCGGTGCTGTTCATCGACGAGATCCACACCATCATCGGTGCCGGTTCGGCGTCGGGCGGCACCATGGACGCCTCCAACCTGATCAAGCCGGCCCTGGCCTCGGGCGAGCTGCGCTGCATCGGCTCGACCACCTTCCAGGAATACCGGGGCATCTTCGAGAAGGACCGTGCCCTGGCGCGGCGCTTCCAGAAGATCGACATCGTCGAGCCGACCGTGGGTGAAACCTACGAGATCCTGCAGGGCCTGAAGAGCAAGTACGAGGCCCACCACGGCGTGACCTATTCGGACGAGGCGCTGCAGGCTGCGGTGGACCTGTCGGTGAAGCACATCGCCGACCGCCTGCTGCCCGACAAGGCCATTGACGTCATCGATGAGGCCGGCGCCCGCCAGCGCCTGCTGCCTGAAGGTGAGCGCAAGGAGCTGATCGACATCGAGGAAGTCGAAGCGATCATCGCCAAGATGGCCCGCATCCCGGCCAAGCAGGTCACTGCCAGCGACAAGGATGTGCTGCAGCACCTGGAGCGCAACCTGAAGATGGTGATCTTCGGGCAGGATCCAGCCATTGGCACCCTGGCTTCGGCCATCAAGCTGGCCCGCTCGGGCCTGGGCAATCCGGACAAGCCGATCGGCAACTTCCTGTTTGCCGGCCCCACCGGCGTGGGCAAGACCGAGGTGACCAAGCAGCTGGCGCTGCAGCTGGGCATCGAGCTGGTCCGATTCGACATGTCCGAATACATGGAAGCGCATTCGATCAGCCGTCTGATCGGTGCGCCCCCGGGCTATGTCGGCTTCGACCAGGGCGGCCTGCTGACCGAGAAGATCGTCAAGACGCCGCACTGCGTGCTGCTGCTGGATGAGATCGAGAAGGCGCACCCGGACATCTTCAACATCCTGTTGCAGGTGATGGACCGTGGCGTGCTGACCGATACCAACGGCCGCGAAGCCAACTTCAAGAACGTGGTGCTGGTGATGACCACCAATGCCGGCGCGGCCCAGGCCTCGCGGCGTTCGATCGGCTTCACCAAGCAGGACCATGCCACCGACGCGATGGAGACCATCCGCCGCAGCTTCACGCCGGAATTCCGCAACCGCCTCGACGCGGTTGTGCAGTTCCAGCCGCTGGGCTTCGAGCACATCCTGCGGGTGGTCGACAAGTTCCTGATCGAGCTGGAAATGCTGCTGCAGGAAAAGCACGTCAGCCTGTCGGCGACCCCGACCGCACGCGACTGGCTGGCCCACCACGGCTTCGACCCGCTGATGGGTGCCCGCCCGATGGCGCGCATGATCCAGGACAAGATCAAGCGTCCGCTGGCCGACGAACTGCTGTTCGGCAAGCTGGTCGATGGTGGTCGTGTCAGCATCGACGTGCGCGACGACGAGCTGGTGGTCGAGACCCACGCCGAACCGGAGCGCCTGCTGCCGGCAACGGTGGAGTAAGGGCGCGATTTGATGGGTGTTGCGGGGCAGGGGCGGCTTCGGCCGCCCTTGCTGTATCCGCCGTCAGCGGGTGCGTTGGCGCGCCTTCTGCTTGAAGGCCGCCGCATCGATCGGCTCGACACTGGCAATGGCGCAGTTGCCGCCATCGGTGCGCAGTTCGGTACGCCCGGCGCCGCAGACCTGGCCCTGCTCGCCATCGGTCACGAACGTCAGCTTGCGCGAGTAGCCGGCCTTGCTGCAGTCATCCTTGAAGTGCACGACGTAATGGTCCTGGCCATTGCGCAGCAGGATGTTGCGTGATGCACCGGCGCGCACCAGCTGCAGGTCAGTGTCCAGCTGGATGCAGGCATCGGTGGCGGCCGGCAATGCATCCGCGGCATGGGCGGGCGTCGCCAGGAGGGTGCCGGCAGACAGCGCCAGCGCGGCGAACAGGACGGGCAGGGAGTGCATGTTCATGGTGGGGCAGGGGATGGCGATCCGGACTGGATCGGGCACCACCTTGCCGCCACCGATGCGAATGCGAATCTGCCTCAAGGCGGCCTGACCGATGCCATGGTGCATTCGGTCAGGGTGACCTCCGGCAGGGCCTGATTCCAGGCATGACAAAAGGCCAGCAAGCGAGGCTGGCCTTGTCAGGATGGCGCAGAGCGCCGACCGCTTACTTCATGCGGTAGGTGATACGACCCTTGGTCAGGTCGTACGGGGTCATTTCAACCTTGACCCGGTCACCGGTGAGGATGCGGATGTAGTTCTTGCGCATGCGGCCGGAGATGTGGGCAATGATTTCGTGCCCATTTTCCAGACGAACGCGGAAAGTGGTGTTCGGCAGCGTCTCGCTGACGGTGCCCTCGAACTCGATGGAATCGTCTTTCGACATGTAGTCCTGTGCGGTTCAGAAAACGGCCACGCTGGGCCTAAGGCGCAGTATTTTACGCGCCCTTCGTCCAGCTTGCAAAGATCTGGTTAATTCCCCGCCAGATCCCGGGCCGGCAGGCGTCCGATCGCCTGGGTCCAGGGGCCTTCACGGCCTTCTTCGCGAGCCGCCTGGCGGACATGCTGCAAGAAATCCGCGCGCGGCAGGTGAACCGCCCCCATCCGCAGCAGGTGCGGGTTTTCCACCTGGGCATCGATCAGGCGCCAGTCCCAGCGATGCAGGGTAGCGGCCAGCGCTGCCAGCGCGATCTTGGAGCCGCCGCTGGCGCCGCTGAACATGCTTTCGCCGAAGAACATCGTGCCGATGGCCACTCCGTAGATGCCGCCCACCAGGGTCTGGCGGTCCCAGACCTCGAACGAGTGGGCGAAGCCGAGATCGTGCAGGTGGCTGTAGGCGTCCACCATCTCCGGACTGATCCAGGTGCCGTCCTGGCCCGGGCGGGGTGCGGCAGCGCAGGCCCGCATCACCCGGTTGAAGGCGGTATCGGCGGTGACCTCCCAGGTGCTGGCGCGCAACTGGCGGCGGAATCGGCTGGATAGGTGCACTCCGTCGGTGTGGAAGACCATGCGCGGATCGGGCGACCACCACAGGATCGGCTCGCCCTCGCTGAACCACGGGAAGATGCCGCCCGCGTAAGCGTTGAGCAGGCGCAAAGGATGCAGGTCACCCCCTACCGCCAGCAGCCCGTCGGGTTTGCGCAGCGCGGTTTCGGCTGGCGGAAAGGGCGAATCCGGCGCATCGGCCAGGCGCCAGGGCAGCGGGCGGGTCATGCGGGCATTGTATTCGTCGCGGCCCCGCGCGAGTGCCTCGGTTGGCGCGTCATCCGTCCGCTCGGAACGGGCTGTGCCCCATCAACTCCTGGCGGTACCGACGCACGTCGCGCCGTTCCTGCCGGCACCACTCCTGCAGCGCTTCGGCAAAATCCGCATCGGCCACCCAATGCCGGCTGCGTACCAGTGTCGGCAGGAACCCGCGCGCCAGTTTGTGTTCTCCCTGTGCGCCGGGTTCGAAACGCGCCAGCCCCTCGCGCAGGCAGTACTCGATGCCCTGGTAGTAACAGGCCTCGAAGTGCAGGCCGGGCAGGGAGGCGCCGCCCCAGTAGCGGCCGTACAGGGTGTCGCCGCCACGCAGGCACAGCGCACCGGCAATCGGCTCGCCCTCGTGCTCGGCCAGGAACAGCACGAGCCCGCGGCCCAGCGAAATCGCCAGGTGGCGCAGGAACGCCTCGGTCAGCGCCGGCGCGTTGCCGTATTCGAGGAAGGTCTGCAGGTAAAAGCTGTACATCGCCTTCAGGTCGGCGCGGCTGGCGTCATCGCCATGCACCACCCGGAAACTGATGCCCTGGCGGGCGACCTTTGCCCGCTCCTGGCGGATGTTCTTGCGACGCTTGTGGTCCATCGCGGCGAGGAACTGCTCGAACGTCGTCCAGTCGCCCGGGTTCTGCCATTGGAACTGGACGTCCTCGCGCAGCAGCCAGTCGTTGCCGAAGGCCTCGTCGTCGCTGGGCGTATGGAAATTGATGTGCGCCGAGGACACATCGAGCCCGGACAGCTGCTCGCGAAGCGCTGAAAGCAGGGCGGGTCGATCTGAATCGTGACGGGTCAGCAGGCGCGGCCCGGTCACGGGCGAATACGGCACCGCCCCCAGCCACTTCGGGTAGTAGTCGCGACCATGCCTCGCATAGGCATTGGCCCATGCATGGTCGAACACGAACTCGCCGTGGGAGTTGGTCTTCAGGTAGCCGGGGATGGCGCCGATCAGGCTGTCGCCCTCCCACAGCGTGAAGTGCTGCGGCTGCCAGCCCCAGTCGTCGCGCAGGCAGCCGTGGGCTTCCAGTCCGGACAGGAAGGCGTGGCTGACGAAAGGGTTGCGGCCGTCGTGCAGGGCGTCCCAGTCGGTGGCTGGAATGGCCTGTAGGGAGTCGAGGAAGCGGGCGGAAGGCATGAGGGAAAGGATAGGGCAGGTCGGGTGCGAACGGGGTTGGCGGAATCGGGTTGGTTTGTCTTGGTGAAGGATGAGGAAAGTTTGAATTCTCTGGTTGTGCGCGAGTGGTCGGAGCGCTGCCGCACCGTCATGGGCAGTGTGGGTGGGCGCCGCGCGAGCGGCGCATCCCACCAAATGGAAAATGGCAATGAAAGGATTGAGTCTCACCGCGATGGCGCTTGCATGTGGCTGTGTGGTCGCGCCTCATGCGTACGCTTCCGCATCAGAAAATCGGCCCTCTGTTGAAGATGCGGGCATCTATGCCGAGCTGGTGGCAATGCTCCAGCAGGAAGTGGGGGTGCGGTTGACGCGTCATCTGCAGCAACGAGGCAAGCTGCGTCAGGTGACTGTTGAGATAGTCGTTGAGCCGCAAAAGCGCAGGATGGTGGTCAACTTCGGGCCAGGGTACCTCCCGGGCAAAGAAGACAGCTACGGCGAGTTGTTTCTGATGCCGCTGGCCGCAGATCTGCGGCGCTTCTCGGAGCGATCTGGAATGGAGGTTCTGGATGTGGAGTTCTTTTTCCAGGGAAAACCAATGGAGCAGCACTTCCCCGATGATCATCCCCAGCGGCAACCACATGCATCTCGCTCGGCGCACAGCAAGGACTTGGTCTCCTCGAGTCATGGATAAATCGCCCTGCATCCTGGCGGGGAGTGGGAATTCCAGCTGCCGTCTCCTCTCGGCCTGCAGGAAGATACCTTGAGCCCGGCCTATGGTGACGCGCTCCAGGAGCTGCTGGAGCAACGAAGTGGTCTGGTCGTGTATCGCGCTCGAAGTCGCGCAACTGACCCTCATCCAGAGTCCATGCATCCGTGGGAGCAAATGTCCGCTCGCTACCACTTGAAATCGCTCTTCCCTGAGCGGGCTGATATGTGGAATGAGTTCCCCAACAGCACTGACAGCGATCGCGAGGTGAAGGAGGATATTCGTGCTCGTCCCAACTACGCCAATCATCTCGGAGTTGACGTGATGCTCAGCCTTCACACCAACGGTAGTGACGACCCTGCCGTTCGAGGGGCGGAAGTCTACTACCACCGCCTCAAGCCGCAGGACAAGGCGCTGGGGGAGAGTATTCTCTGTGGAATGCGTGAAATCATCCGTGCTCAACCAGGGTACGAACAGTTTCCTGTTCGCGAGACGGCGATTGCGGGAAACCACGGCGAGAATCGCATCGGCAAGATGCCTTCCGTCATCGTAGAGACGGCGTATCACTCCAATCCCGAGGATGTTGCGGCTCTACAGGACCCTGTTTTCCGATCCGCGTCAATGAAAGGCGTCGAGAAGGGCTATCGACTCTGGGCCGCAGGAAAAACCTGCCAGCCGTTCGTCCTGCAGCCACTTCCTGATATCCAGGTCCCGCTGCAGACAGCGCGGGATGTGAACGTGACATTCGCGGGCAATCCGCAATTTCCTCTCGCGCTTGAAGTTGCGGTGGCAGATTGCGACCGGCCTGGGTTCTGCACGCCATTGAAGCTCACGCTTGAAGATCCGAGCGCGCCCGTGACGTTTGGCGGCAGCTGCTTCTCTACACGGCCAGGCACGGTCCGCTGGAAAGTCCTGCTGCGTGATGCGGAAGGCGTCGCTGCAGCACCGGTGGAATTCACCCAGCCCTGTGTCCGGGCCTGAACGCACAAGAAACGGGCGCTTTCGCGCCCGTTTTTCCAAGTCGAGCGTGGCTCGACTCTGCAGATGTTTCAGCTGGCCTTGCCTTGTGCATCCAGGTAACGCTCGGCGTCCAGTGCGGCCATGCAGCCGAAACCGGCCGAGGTGATCGCCTGGCGGTAGTGCTGGTCGGCCACGTCGCCGGCGGCGAACACGCCTTCCACCGAGGTCTGGGTGGCGTTGCCGCCCAGGCCCGAGCGGATTTCCAGGTAGCCGTTGTTCATGGCCAGCTGGCCGTCGAACAGCTGGGTGTTCGGGTGGTGGCCGATGGCCACGAAGAAGCCGTGAGCCTCGATGTCGCGGGTGCTGCCGTCCTGGGTCGACTTCACGCGGACACCGGTCACGCCGGCGTCGTTGCCCAGCACTTCTTCCACCTGGTGGTGCCAGACGGTCTCGATCTTGCCGGCAGCGACCTTGGCGAACAGCTTGTCCTGCATGATCTTTTCCGCCTTCAGGGTGTCGCGGCGGTGGACCAGGTAGACCTTGCGGGCGATGTTGGACAGGTACAGGGCTTCTTCGACAGCGGTGTTGCCGCCGCCGACCACGACCACGTCCTGGTCGCGGTAGAAGAAGCCGTCGCAGGTGGCGCAGGCGGAGACGCCGCGGCCCTTGAAGGTCTCTTCGGTCGGGATGCCCAGGTACTTGGCGGTGGCGCCGGTGGAGATGATCAGGGCGTCGCAGGTGTACTCGTGGCTGTCGCCGATCAGCTTGAACGGACGCTGGGACAGGTCGGCCGTATGGATGTGGTCGAAGATGACCTCGGTCTCGAAGCGCTCGGCGTGGGCCTGCATGCGCGCCATCAGGTCCGGGCCCATCAGGCCGTGGGCGTCACCTGGCCAGTTGTCCACCTCGGTGGTGGTCATCAGCTGGCCGCCCTGCTGCAGGCCGGTGATGACGACCGGCTTCAGGTTGGCGCGGGCTGCGTAGACGGCGGCGGTCCAACCGGCCGGGCCGGAACCGAGGATGACGAGGCGCTGGTGGCGGGAGGGCAGGCTGGTGCTCATGTAAACTCGCGAAAAGGTAGATGGGACAAGGCGCTGGCGATGTTTGCGCAGCATCCTCGGCAGGTCATAGAGTGGCGGCTGGGGCGGGGTGATTCAAGCCGATGAACAGAACGCCGTTACCCACGGGTGGTTTTGGCGCCTGTCGGCGCCTGGATGCCACCCGTGACTGAAAACTGACGCCGTGTCGTTTATTATCAAACACTAACAGCGCATTCCAAAGGTATGGTCTAAGGTGGCGAAGCAGGTGCCCGAACGCTCCAAGTCCGACGACAAAAAGACGTCGCGTCGCTCGGCGGCAGCGGCCACAACCGACAATCCCCGTCGTCAGCGCCTGTGGCGCGACCTGGGCCTGATCGCCATCGCGCCGGCGCTGCTGTATCTGGCCGCCAGCCTGTTCACCTATTCAGCCAGTGATCCGGGCTGGTCGCACACCGGCAGCGTGGTCGCGCCCGTGCACAACATGGGTGGCCGCGCCGGTGCGTGGATCGCCGACGTACTGCTGCAGCTGTTCGGCTACATCGCCTTCCTGCTGCCGGTCGTGCTCGGCGCGCTGGCGTGGATCGCCATGTTCGGCCTGAAGCGCGAGAGCAAGGGCGAGAACGATCTCGATCCGGCCCTGCGCCTGGTCGGACTGGTCGGCTTCCTCATTGCCGGCACCGGCTTCCTGCACGTGCGCCTGTTCAGTGGTGACGTGTCCAGCGCGGGCGGCATCCTCGGCAAACTGGTCGGCAACTCACTCACCGTCGGCTTCGGCGCGCTGGGCGCGAACCTGTTCGTGCTGGTCCTGCTGCTGGCCTCGATCACCCTGGCCACCGGCCTGTCGTGGTTTGCGGTGATGGAAAAGATCGGCCGTGGCGTGATGTCACTGGCGCCGCTGCTGGAGCGCAAGAAGGAACAGGCCACCGAATGGCAGCAGACCCGCGCCATGCGCGAGGAGCGCCAGGAAGTGCGCAAGGCCGATGCCGAAGTGCGCGCCAAGCGCGAGCCGGTGAAGATCGAGCCGCGGCCGGAACCGGTGATCGAGAAGAGCGATCGGGCCAAGCGCGACACGCAGATCCCGATGTTCCGTGGCGTCAACGGCGACGGCTCGGACCTGCCGCCGCTGGCCCTGCTGGATGATCCCAAGCCGCAGCCGGTGGGTTACGACAAGGACACCCTGGACGCGCTGTCGCGGCAGATCGAGTTCAAGCTCAAGGACTTCCGCATCGACGCGCAGGTGGTCGGTGCCAACCCCGGCCCGGTCATCACCCGTTTCGAGATCGAGCCGGCGCCGGGCATCAAGGTCAGCCAGATCAGCTCGCTGGACAAGGACATCGCCCGCGGCCTGTCGGTGAAGTCGGTGCGTGTGGTCGACGTCATTCCTGGCAAGTCGGTGATCGGCCTGGAAATCCCCAACGTCACCCGCGAGATGATCTACCTCTCCGAACTGCTGCGTTCGAAGGAGTACGACAAGTCGGCCAGCGTGCTGACCTTGGCGCTGGGCAAGGACATCGCTGGCCGCTCCACCGTGGCCGACCTGGCCCGCATGCCACACCTGCTGGTGGCCGGTACCACCGGTTCGGGCAAGTCGGTGGCGGTCAACGCCATGGTGCTCAGCCTGCTGTTCAAGGCCTCGCCGAAAGATCTGCGCATGCTGATGATCGACCCGAAGATGCTCGAACTGAGCGTCTATCAGGGCATCCCGCACCTGCTGGCGCCGGTGGTCACCGACATGAAGGAGGCCGCCAACGGCCTGCGCTGGTGCGTGGCCGAGATGGAGCGCCGCTACAAGCTGATGAGCGCAGTGGGCGTGCGCAACCTCGCCGGCTTCAACAAGAAGGTGAAGGACGCCCAGGACGCAGGCCAGCCGCTGATGGATCCGCTGTTCAAGCCGAACCCGGAGCTGGGCGAAGCCCCGCGCCCGCTGGAGACGCTGCCGTTCATCGTCATCTTCATCGACGAATTCGCCGACATGATGATGATCGTCGGCAAGAAGGTGGAAGAGCTGATCGCGCGCCTGGCACAGAAGGCGCGTGCGGCCGGCATCCACCTGATCCTGGCGACCCAGCGCCCGTCGGTGGACGTCATCACCGGCCTGATCAAGGCTAACATCCCGACCCGCATCGCGTTTCAGGTCAGCTCGAAGATCGATTCGCGCACCATCCTCGACCAGTCCGGCGCGGAAACCCTGCTGGGCCACGGCGACATGCTGTACCTGCCGCCCGGCACCGCCATGCCCGAGCGCGTGCACGGCGCCTTCGTCTCCGACGATGAAGTGCATCGCGTGGTCGAACACCTGAAGGCGATGGGCCCGGCCGACTATGTCGACGGCGTGCTGGACGAAGTGCAGACGATGGGCGATGGCGTGGTGGTCGGTGCGACCGGCCTGCCGGAAACCAGTGCGGCCGGCGACGAGTCCGACCCGCTGTACGACGAGGCGCTGCGAGTGGTCACCGAGA
Organism: Stenotrophomonas testudinis; assembly: GCF_024499815.1. Lineage (NCBI taxonomy): Bacteria > Pseudomonadati > Pseudomonadota > Gammaproteobacteria > Lysobacterales > Lysobacteraceae > Stenotrophomonas > Stenotrophomonas testudinis. The sequence continues at coordinate 57,040 of NZ_JAMOKY010000002.1, forward strand.
CCCGTCGCGCGTCCATTTCCGGCGTGCAGCGCCGCCTGAAGATCGGCTACAACCGTGCGGCACGACTGATCGAGGCCATGGAAGCGGCCGGCGTGGTCAGTGCTCCCGAACACAATGGCGACCGTACGGTGCTGGCACCGCCACCGCCGAAGTAAGTCCCGCCGCGCCTACGACGTCCAAGGATCCGACGCATGTTCCGACCCGCTCCCTGCGCGCTGGCGCTGGCTTGCCTGCTTGTTGCCAGCCCGGCCCTGGCCGGGGTGGCTGCTTCGGCACCGACCCCGGCACCGCCGTCGGTGGGCAGCGATGCCGAGGCCAGCAACAACTTCAGCTTCGTCCGTTACCGCGCCGATTACGTGGTGCGGCCGGATGCCGGCAACGTGCAGACCGAAACGTACGAGATCCTGCTGAAGACCAAGGCGGCAGTGGAGCAGTTCAGCCAAGTGCGGCTGAGCTACAGCGAGAAGATGGAAACCCTGGATGTCGTCAGCGCTTACACGCTGACCGCCGATGGCCAGCGCCGTGATGTGCCGGCCGATCGCATCTACACCCAGGAAAGCTATTCCAGCGCGGCGGCGGCGATGTACGCCGACCGCAAGGTGCGGGTGATCGTGTTCCCGAACCTGGCCCCGGGCACGCGCTTGGTCTACCAGGTGCGCCGCACCCAGCAGACCCCGTATTTCCCTGGCTATTTCGGCCTGTGGGAGACCTTCAATGTGTTCACCCAGTACGACGATGCCGAGGTGACCCTGAGTGCGCCTGCAAGCTTGCCCATGTATGTGGACAGCCGTGGCGTGCAGGGCAGTGACACGCCGACGGTGACGAGCGGCCAGGCGCAGTGGCGCTGGCGCTACCAGCGCCGCGACCCGATGCAGGCGCAGAACTGGTCGGCGGCGGTGTGGGAGTTCGGCCCGAACATCATGGCCAGCACGTTCCGTGACTGGGCCCAGGTCGGGCATGCATACCAGGTCAAGGCCGGCGAAGCTGCCCAGGTGACGCCGCAGATCCAGGCGCTGGCCGATGAAGTGACTGCCGACATCAGCGACCGCAAGGCGCAGGCCGATGCGCTGTACCGCTGGGTGGCGCAGAACATCCGCTACGTGGCCGTGTACCTGGGCAATGGTGGGCTGGAGCCGAACAGCGCGCAGAGCATCCTCGACAACCACTATGGCGACTGCAAGGACCATGTGGTGATCCTGGAAGCGCTGCTGGCGGCGAAGGGCATTGCCAGCTCCCCGGTGCTGATCGGTGCGGGCGGTGGCCCGACGCTGCCGAAGATTCCGGTGCTGGGGCGCTTCAACCACGCCATCACCTACGTGCCCGAGTTCGATCTCTACCTGGATTCGACCAGCGCTTGGGCGCGCTTCGGCCAGCTGCCCGACGGCGACCTCAGTGCGCCGGTGCTGCGCACCCGTGACGCGACGTTGGCGCGTACCCCGGCCAACGATCCGCAGCGCAACGCGACGGCGATGGACGTGCGCTTCACCTTCGATGCGCAGGGCAACCTGCGTGGCGAGACCGTGCCGCAGCTGAGCGACAACGCCGAGATCGGCATGCGTGCGCAGTTCGCCCAGCTAAATGCGCAGAACCGCGCGCGTGCCGAGGAGTCGATCATGGCCGCCTCCGGCTTCGATGGGCGCGGCCAGTTGCAGCTGCAGGGCGTGCCGGTCGACCTGATCCATCCGTTCGGCTACCGGATGGCCTTCCAGGCCGAGGACTACGTGGACTTCAGCGTGGCCGGCGGCATGGCCGTGCCGGACCCGCCGGGCGGCGAATCGGTGCGTGGCCTGTACGCCACGGCGTCGGCGCCTGCCAATGAAACCCCGTTCTACTGCAATGCCAGCCTGCGTGAAGAGACCTACCGCCTGCAGTTCCCGGGCAGCGTGCCGATCATCGCCATCCCGCAGAGCCAGCATTTCAGCAATGCCGCCGGTGACTACCGGGTGGACTGGGCGCGGGAAGGGCAGGAGGTGATCGTCCACCACCGCCTGCAGCAGAACGCCGTGCGCGGCGCCGATGCCCTGTGCCAGCCGCAGGATTACCCGGCGTTCCGGGCGCTGTACCGCGAAGTGCGGCGCGGCTTCCGCGGGCAGGTGCTGTACGGCAGATTGCCGGGCGCGTCTGGCTGAATCGCCGATGCACGTGCGGGGCGGCATAATGTCGCCCTGATCGCCCATTCATCTTTGCCCGGGCACACTGGCTCCTAACTTTCCTGGCGCATGCGCCCACAGGATTCCTGCATGAACATCCGCTTCCGTCCTTTCCTCGCCACCACCACCCTGGCCGTGGCCTGCGCCGCTGCCGGCAGCGCCTGGGCTGGCGCCCGCGATGACCTGAAGACCTTCACCAGTGGCCTGAAGGGCCTTGATGGTCAGTTCAGCCAGCAGGTGTTCGACAGCCGCGGCAAGGTCAAGGAATCTACCAGCGGCCGCGTGGCCCTGTCGGCGCCGCGCCTGTTCCGCTGGGAATACGTGCGCCCGCACGAACAGCTGATCGTGGCCGACGGCAAGAAGGTCTGGATGTACGAGCCGGACCTGGAACAGGCCACCGTGCGCGAGCAGGGCAAGGAAGAGCAGAACAGCCCGCTCACCGCGCTGATCAACCCGGCGCTGCTGGAACAGCAGTACGACCTGAGCGAGGAAGCCGGCAAGCGTGACGGCCTGCAGTGGCTGTCGCTGTCGCCGAAGCGCGATACCGAAGCCAGCTTCCAGTACGCCGCCCTGGGCTTCAACGCGCAGGGCCTGGCGAAGATGGAAATCACCGATGCCGTCGGCCAGCGCACCGTCATCACCTTCAGTGGCTGGAAGCGCAACCCGGGCTTCGCCGCCGGCACCTTCAGCTTCACCCCGCCGAAGGGTACCGACGTCATCGGCAATTGATTCAGTCCGTGCCTTGGTGGGTGCCAACCGTTGGTGGGCACGCTCTTGATCTGCTTCGGTAGGTGTCAACCTTGGTTGACACGCCGTTGATCCGCCGGGCATGGCCCGGCGCTACCAATCTTCGGCGCGGTACAATGATCGGGTGCCAAGACATCGTTCCACTTCATTCCCAGGCCCCGATCTGCTGAGCGTCGATCGGGATCATCTGCGCCCGCTGGCCGAGCGCATGCGCCCGCGCACCCTCGACGAAATGGTCGGGCAGAAGCGCCTGCTGGCACCGGAAAGCGCGCTGCGCCGCGCGGTCGAATCCGGCCGCGTGCATTCGATGATCCTGTGGGGTCCGCCGGGCTGCGGCAAGACCACGTTGGCCCTACTGCTGGCCGAATACTCCGACGCCGAATTCCGTGCCATCTCCGCCGTGCTGTCCGGCCTGCCGGAAGTGCGCCAGGTGCTGGCCGAGGCGGCGCAGCGGTTCGCCGAAGGCCGACGCACCGTGCTGTTCGTGGACGAAGTGCATCGCTTCAACAAGGCGCAGCAGGATGCGTTCCTGCCGCACATCGAGCGCGGCACCATCCTGTTTGTCGGCGCCACCACCGAGAACCCGTCCTTCGAGCTGAACTCGGCCTTGTTGTCGCGCTGCCGCGTGCACGTGCTGGAAGGCGTTTCGCCCATTGACATCGTCGAGGCGCTGGAGCGCGCACTGGGTGATCGCGAGCGCGGCCTGGGCGAAGAGCACATCGAGGTGGCGCCTGAGCTGCTGCTGGAAATCGCCACGGCTGCCGACGGCGATGTGCGTCGCGCGCTCACCCTGCTGGAAATCGCCGCCGAGCTGGCGGGCGGTGAGGGCGGTTGTATCACGCCGCAGACCCTGACCCAGGTACTGGCCGATCGCACGCGCCGCTTCGACAAAGGCGGCGAGCAGTTCTACGACCAGATCTCGGCCCTGCACAAATCCGTGCGCAGCTCCAACCCGGATGCCGCGCTGTACTGGCTGACGCGCATGCTCGATGGCGGCTGCGATCCGTCCTATCTGGCGCGCCGGCTGACCCGCATGGCCATCGAGGACATCGGCCTGGCCGATCCGCGCGCGCAGAGCATGGCGCTGGAAGCCTGGGACATCTACGAACGGCTGGGCAGCCCCGAGGGTGAGCTCGCCTTCGCGCAGCTGGTGCTGTATCTGGCCAGCACCGCCAAGTCGAACGCCGGGTACGCGGCCTTCAACCAGGCCAAGGCCGACGTGCGCGAAAGCGGTACCGAAGAGGTGCCGCTGCACCTGCGCAATGCCCCGACCAAGCTGATGAAGGAGCTCGGCTACGGTGCCGAGTACCAGTACGACCACGATGCCGAAGGTGGCATCGCCTTGGACCAGACGGGCTTCCCGGACGCGATGGGCGAGCGGGTGTACTACAACCCGGTGCCGCGCGGGCTGGAAATCAAGTTGAAGGAAAAGCTGGACCGTCTGCGCGCAGAGCGTGAGGCGGCGAGGGCGGCAAAAGGCCGCTGACTCTACAATCGGAACGTGCCCCGTTTTCGCTTGACCACGATCGGCACGCCCAGCGCTTTCTCCGCTTCACGCGCTGCGGCCCGGTAGCGCGTGAACTTGGCATCGCCCGCTGCACCCACCTCCAGTTGGCCGTTCACCGCGTCGACAGACATGCCATCCGGATCCGGCAACCATCGATCCAACGTCCGGGCGCCAAGGATGGTTCTGAGATCCTTGCTCGAATACAGGCTGCCTGAAACGAAGCTGACGGTAATGCCGCCGCGCGGCCACTGCATCGTGCGCGTCCTGTAGCGGGTGTCGCCTTTCAGCAGCACGACAACCTGCAGCGGATCGCAGGAAACGCGGCGGCCTGCATAGGTTTCTGGAAACGCCACCCTCAGTCGCGCGGTGACCCCGGCCAGCTGGCGCTCCAGTGCCTGTTGTCGGGGCAGGGGGTGATCTGCACACCATCGAAGCCGGTGCGGTCGCCGCGATCAGCAGTGCAGGCTGTCGCGCACAGTGTCATTGCGCACACAAGTGCAGCTGCGGCGTAGCGCCGTGGTGGGGCGGGGCGAGGCGGCGTATGCATGGATGCAGTATGCCTGCATCAGCGGCGCTGGGTGATGGAGTGGAATTGTTGTATGTCTGCCCATTTGGCACACTGCGCGCCTTCTTTTCCCAGGGACTTTCCTGCCATGGACCAGCTCATCCTGCCGTTGAAGCGTTACGCCCAGTTCGATGGTCGTGCCAATCGTCGCGAATACTGGATGTTCCAGCTGTTCATGCTGATCGTCTCGATGGTGCTGATGGTGCCGATGATCACCGCGCTGGTGATGCAGTCCGATGGCCTGGGCATCGCGTCGATCATCCTGTTTGTCCTGTTCTGGCTGGCCACCCTGCTGCCGGTCATCGCCGTCACCGTGCGCCGCCTGCACGACTGCAACCAGTCGGGCTGGCTGTACCTGCTGGCCTTCATCCCGTTTGGCGGCCTGGTGATCTTCGTGTTCACGCTGCTGCCGGGCACGCCGGCTGCAAACCAGTACGGCCCGGTGCCGCCGGAATTCGGCTGAGTCCCTGCGTGGCGTGGTCGCCGGGCGCGGCCCGGCGCTACAACTGGCGCACGGCCCCTGGGTCGCGCGCGATACACAGCGTGACGTGTGATCGATGTGATAATCATTCGCGTTTAAGGTAGACTGCGGTCCCTTGATGAAGAGGCGGCGGCGCCCGCCGCATCCGTCACCCATGATGTTTTCCGCACGCTCCTTCGGCTGCCTGGCCGCCCTGATGATGGGGGTCCTGATGATGGGGGTCCTGATGGCCACGCCCTACGCTCATGCGCAGCAGCGCAATCCGCAGCAGCTGATGGGCCGCACCGTGCTCGACGAACCGGCATCCAGCTACCGCTTCGAACGTTTCGTGATCGCCAGCCCTGACCAGCAGCGCCGCTGGCGGGTGAACGTGGCGATCCCGGCAAAGGCCTCCAGGACCCCGTCGCCGGTGCTGTACGCACTGGATGGCAACGCCGTCGCCATGGTGCTGGACCAGCCGATGCTGGCCGAACTGGCCGCCACCAAGGCGCCGCCAGTGCTGGTGCTGATCGGCTACGACAACGAACTGCGTATCGACTCGCCGGCCCGTACCCTGGACTACACCGCATGGATCGACCGCGCCGATGACGAGGGCGGCACCACCCAGGCCGTCGGCGGTGGTGCCGACGTCTTCCTCGACCTGATCGAGCGCCGCATCAAGCCCGAAGTGGAGCGCCGCGCGCGCATCGACACCCGCCAGCAATCGCTGTGGGGTCACTCGCTGGGCGGCCTCTTCGTGCTCAATGCGCTGTACACCCGACCCGCCGCGTTCCAGGCCTATCTGTCGGCCAGCCCGTCGCTGTGGTGGAGCCAGGGCGCCGCCCTGGGCGACCCGGAGCAGCAGTTCGTGCAGAACGTGCATGGCCAGCCCGCAAAAGTCTGGTTGATGCTGGGCGGCGCCGAGCGCGTCGGCGACCGCGGCAAGCGTGACATGAGCAACCCGCGCGTGGTCGCACATCTGCGCCGCATTGGGGGCGCCACCCCGGATGCGGCCATGCAGCTGTCCACGCGCCTGGCCAAGGTGCCCGGCCTGAGCGTGCAGTATCGTGAATTCCCCGGCCTCGGCCACGGCCCGATGCTGCCCGCGTCGTTCCACGCGGCCCTGCATGAGCTGTACGGCGTGACCGACCGCAGCGTGGAGGACGGCAAGGCGCCGCCGTCCGCAAACGCCGCCCAATGAATCCCCGCACGGCGTGGCCGTGCGACCCCACTACCCAGGCGTGACTGCCGACGTGCAGCGGCCCAGGCAACCGATGAATCCCGCGCCACGAGGCGCGGCCTACGTGTGCAAGGAGCCTTCCATGTCGTTTCGTCCGTCCCTCCGTCTGACCTCCCTGGCCGCCGGCCTGCTGCTGGCGGTCACCGCCACCGCGCAGCCGGTGTTCGACCAGCCCGCCAGCGCCACGTTCAAGGGCACCGTGATCTCGCGCGGCGAGAACGTCGTTCCCGGCAGCACGGCCGAGGTCATCGGCCGCGGCTTCGTGCCGGGCCAGCTGGTCATCCTGGTGCGCGGTGACAGCGTGCTCAACGCGCAGCCGCTGGTGGTCGACGCCGACGGCAACTTCAAGACCCAGCTGGCGATTCCCGCCGATGCCGTGCCGGGCACGCACCCGGTGGTCGTCCGCGCCAGCCAGCCGTCGGCGGCCACCGTGCTGAAGCTGCGCGTCTCGCCGCAGCTGCCGCTGTCGGGCCAGCAGCAGTTCGCCACCCAGTCCAACAAGCTGGTACCGGGCCTGTACCAGTCGGCCTACAGCGCCGCCAGCAACGCGGTGTTCGTCACCTCCTCGGTCGGCCGTCCACCCGTCACCCAGTCGCAGCTGCTGAAGCTGGACCCGAAGACCCTGAAGGTGACCAAGGCGATCACCCCGGCGCAGGTCGCCGGCACCACCAATGGCGCGGTGTACGCGGTCTATGGCGTGGGCGTGGATGACACCAACGGCAACGTCTGGGTGACCAACACCCGCCAGAACTCGATCGCGGTCTATCGCCAGAAGGATCTGTCGCTGGTCCACCAGTTCCCGGTCGACACCGTGCCGCATGCGCGCGACGTCGTGGTGGATGGCACGCACGGCAAGGTGTTTGCCTCGGCCACCGGCGAAGACCACCTGTCGGTGTTCGATGCCACGACGCTGAAGGAACTGCCGTCGATCACCCTGGAGTCGGGCGTCGACGAGGGCAAGTTCACCCCGATGAGCCTGGTGCTGGACGAAAAGGCCGGGAAGCTGTTCACCGTCAGCATCGGCACGCCCGAAGCCGCGGTGATCGACGTCGCCACCGGCGAAGTTGACAAGGTCATCGACCTGGGCAACTCGATCAGCGCCTCGGGCGTCGCCTTCGATGCGCAGCAGAACCGCCTGTACGTGGCCTCGCAGGGCACCGACAACCTGCTGATCGTTGACGTCGCCAGCGGCAAGGTCGTGCACGACGTGCCGGTCGGTGCCGGTGCGCTGAACGTCGCCTTCGATGACAATAGCGGCCTGGCCTATGTCACCAACCGCGGCGCCGGTACCGTCACCGTCGTTGATCGCGATGGCAAGGTGGTCGGCAACCTCGATGGCGGCACCTTCCCCAACCATGTGCGCGCCGATGGCAAGGGCAGCGTGTTCGCGGTGAACAAGTCGCGCGGCGCCGACGATGCCAAGGGCGACCGCATCACCCGCATCACCCTGCGCCAGCCGTAACCCACGCGCCGGGCGAGGGCAGCGCCTTCGCCCGGCCAGCAAGGAGATTCTGCATGAACATCGCTTCCCGCCTGCGCCTGTGCGCGCTTCCGCTGGCCGTCTCGCTGGCACTGGCCGCCTGTGGCGGCACGTCTGCGCCGCCTGCGGCCAACGACGCCGCTGCGCCCGCCGCAGAAGTCGCCACGGCGGCCACCGAACTGCCTGCCGGCTGGCAGCGCGTGGCGGGCACCGATCTGCCGGCCCTGACCGGCCAGGTGCCGGTGCTGCCGGCCAACGTGCGCTCTGACGATGGCGCCGACGCCGAAGTGACCGACACCAGCCGCATCATCGCCGGCGGTGACGATGTGATTGCCGTGCTCGAGGCGCTCGGCCTGGGCAAGCAGGTGTTTGCCGCGCCGACCAACACCACCACGCAGGCCGGCCAGGCCGCGCCGCACCAGTTCCTGTTCAACCGCACCACCGGCGTCGAGGGCGTGGTGAGCCTGCATGGCTCGCTGTTCCTCGGCAACAGTCTGCGCCGCCACACCGTGCTGGCTGGCAAGCTGCGCGAGGTGGGCGAGTCGGCGGTGGTGATCGACGACCTGCAGCCGGCGCCGGACAAGGTGCGCAAGGTCGCGGCCGCCGTGGGCCTGCCCGATGCCGGGCAGACTTTGGCGACCCAGGTGCAGCGTCAGCTGGATGAGGCGGCGGCACTGGGCAAGGGCCTGGCGCATGCGCCGCGCGTGATCCACGTGTCGGCCACCGGTGGCGGCGGCAGTCCGACCGTGGCCGGCGCAGACAGCGCTTCGGCCGAGATGATCGCCCTGGCGGGCGGCGTCAACATCGGCAGCGAGGCCGGGGTGAAGAACTACTCGCAGCTGAGCAATGAAGGCGTGATCGCCGCAGCACCGGAGGTGATCCTGGTGACCGAGCACGACCTGCAGCAGTTTGGTGGCGCCGAAGGCCTGTGGAAAGCCTACCCGACCCTGAAGCAGACGCCGGCCGGCGCGGCCAATCGGGTCTGGGTGATGCCCGATGTGCAGCTGAAGTACACCAGCGTCGGCACCGGCGCGGGCGCACTGGCCCTGGCCAAGGCTCTGGCGGCGCTGCCGCCGGCATGAGTCCGGCTGATCGGCGCCGCCGTCGCGGGCGGGTGATGCTGTTGGTGGCACTGCTGGCCCTGGTGGGCGCGGTGCTGGCGTCATTCGCGATGGGGCCGCTGCGCCTGCCGCCATTGGATGTTCTGCAGGCCCTGGGGGTGAAACTGGGCCTGGTCGATCCGCAGGCGGTCAGCCGCCGCGACCTCGCCGTGGTGTGGCAGCTGCGCATTCCGCGGGCCCTGCTGGGGGCCATGGTGGGGGCGGCGTTGGCGATGGCCGGTGCGAGCCTGCAGGGATTGTTCGGCAATCCGCTGGCCGACCCCGGCATCGTCGGCGTCAGCCAGGGCGCGGCGCTGGGCGCCGTTGCGGCGATCGTCCTGGGGGCGGCAGGCGCAGCGGACTGGCTGGTGCCGGTGGCTGCATTTGGCGGTGGCGCACTGGCCATCGGCCTGACCTACGCATTGGCGCGCCCGGGGAAGGGCAGTGGCAATGCGACGCTGCTGCTGGTGGGCATTGCGATGGCGGCGTTCTGCTCGGCGCTGATCGGCTTCCTCACCTACATCGCCAGCGAGAGCCTGCTGCAGTCGCTGGTGTTCTGGCAGATGGGCTCGCTGGCGCAGGCCAACTGGGCGGACGTGGCCGCCGTGGTGCCGCTGTTCGCCATCGGCGTGTTCGCGCTGCTGCGGTTGGCCATGCCGCTGGACATGCTGGCGCTGGGTGAGCGCCAGGCGCAGCACCTGGGTCTGGATGTCGCGCGTACGCGACGGATGCTGGTGGCCTTCAGCGCGTTGCTGGTGGGTGCGGCGGTGGCATTTGCCGGCTCGATCAGTTTCGTCGGCCTGGTGGTGCCGCACATGGCGCGGCTGCTGGTTGGCCCGGGCCATCGCTGGTTGCTGCCGGTGTCGGGCGTGCTGGGCGCGCTGCTGATCGTCATTGCCGATACCGCCGCGCGCACGCTGGATCCGCCGGCGGAAATTCCGCTGGGCCTATTCTCGGCCGCGCTGGGCGCGCCGTTCTTCCTGTGGCTGGTGCTGCAGCAGCGCCGCAAGGACACGCCATGAGCGATTTCCTGCAGTTGCGCGATGTGGTGGTGCGCCGCCAGCAGCGCGAGATCCTGCATGGCATCTGCCTGGCCTTCGCGCCGGGCACGGTGAGCGCGCTGGTCGGACCGAACGGTGCTGGCAAGTCAACCCTGCTGGCGGTGGCCGCTGGCGATCTGCGGCCCGATGTTGGCGAAGTGCAGCTGCATGGCGCGCCATTGCGCAGCTACAAGGCCGGCCCATTGGCGCGCGAACGCGCGGTGATGCCGCAGGAACATGGCGTGCGCTTCGCCTTCAGCGTTGAAGAAGTGGTGGCGATGGGGCGGCTGCCACATCCGCCGGATCCCGCGGTGGACGATATGCGCGTAGAAGCCGCCATCGACGCCGCCGAGCTGCAGGCGCTGCGTCTGCGCGAAGTGCAGCAGTTGTCCGGCGGTGAATCGGCACGAACCACGTTTGCGCGCGTGCTGGCGCAGGACACGCCGCTGCTGTTGCTGGATGAGCCGACCGCCGCGCTGGATCTGCGGCACCAGGAACGCACGCTGCGCAGCGTGCGCGCGTGCGCCGAAGCAGGCGCCTGCGTGATCGTGGTGCTGCATGATCTGAATCTTGCAGCCGGCTACGCCGATCGCATCGTGCTGCTGGAGCGGGGCAGGGTGGCGGCCGACGGCACGCCTGCGCAGGTGCTGACCGAAGCGAACCTGCAGCGCGTATACCAGCAGGATGTGGTGGTGCTGCAGCATCCGCGCCGGGGTGTGCCGCTGGTGGTGGTGACCTGATGCGGTAAAGCGTCGTGTCGCATCGCGACGTATTATTGGCGGCTCGTTTTTCTCAACGGACTGACCCCCATGAAGCACCATTTCCCCCGCGCTGCACTGCTGGTTTGGCTGGCTGCAACGGCGTGCACCGCGCATGCCGCCTCCACCCGCACGGTGTCGATCGAGAAGGCGGCCGACCAGGCCACGTCGATCGAAACGCGGCATGCAAGCCGCGCAGGCGCCACGCCCGATGTGTTCACCACGCACTACTTCACCGGTGGCGCGATGATGATGGCCTGGGGCGATCAGCGCGTGCTGCTGCTCTGCAAGAAGTCGGCCTATCTCAAACTGCCGGGCATGAAGCCTGCGGCCAGCGAGTTGCCGCTGGAGAAGCGCCAGATGGTCGGCTACGAGGCCATGATGGCCGGCTACGGCGGTATCGCAGCCATTGTCGGGCTGGCAGATGGTTCGGTTGAAGTGGCTGACGATGGCAGTGAAGTGCGTCGCCATGCCGAGCGCCCGTGGGCCTACGGCACTGAACGCTACGATGTGATCAGCCAGCGCATGCCGGGTGGCGCGCTGCGCGTACGCGCGTTAAAGACGGCAACGGTGAATACTGCGAAGCCGTCGAAGCCGGGCGCCACCTTCAGCAGTGATGAGGATCAGGCTGCACGTTTGGCCGAGCTGGGTGCGGTGGGCAGCTGGACCGAGATAACCATGTACGACTCGCCCAAGCGTGGCGAGGTCGATCCTCAGTACCCGTTGAAGGACTGGGTGTCGGTGACAGGTGACCATGCTGCGACTGTGGCTGAGGCGCGCCGGATCAACGGCTGCGAGTGAGGCTCGCTGCAGGGGTCAGAGCCCTTGGCTTTGCCAAGGGCTCTGACCCCGTCAAGCCTCATCGTTCCATCCATGCGTGCAATAGCCACTTGCGCGCAGGAACCACAGGTCTAGAATGCGCCCCATGAACCGGATGCCGCTCCTGAAGTTTTACACCCTGACCCGCGCAAGCGCGGAACGGGCGTGTCTGCCTGGAGTGCCACGGGGCCGTTGATCCGGCCATCGATGGACCATCCACAGAGCGCCCTTCGGGGCGCTCTTTTTGTTTCCGCCATTTCATTCCACCCGCAACACCGAGGAGAACGTGCCATGCACCAGATCGCCGATACCGAACGCTAGCCGCGCGCCCTGTCGCCAACCGAGGTGCGCGGCCCCTGAAGTTGGCTTTGCAGGAACCTATCTCATGAATACCCACGTCCTTTCCCGCCGTCGCAACCTCGGCATCATTGCCCACATCGACGCCGGTAAAACCACGCTGACCGAACGCCTGCTGTGGAAAAGCGGCGAGATCCATCGCGTCGGCGAAGTGCACGACGGCAATGCGACCACCGATTTCTCGGCGATCGAGCGAGAACGCGGCATCACCATCGGCGCGGCCGCCGTGCAGGCGCAGTGGGCGCCGCGCGATCTGCCGCCGCATCGGCTGACCCTGATCGACACCCCCGGTCACATCGACTTCGCCATTGAAGTCGAGCGTTCGCTGCGCGTGCTCGACGGTGCCGTGGCCGTGTTCTCGGCCGTCGACGGCGTGCAGCCGCAGTCGGAAACCGTGTGGCGCCAGGCGCGCCGGCATCGCGTGCCGCTCATTGCCTTCGTCAACAAGATGGACCGCGTCGGCGCATCGTTTGAGCGTGTGCTGGAGCAGCTGCAGGACAAGCTGCAGGCGCGGCCGTGGGCGCTGGGTGTGCCGTTGGGCAGCGAGAGCGACTTCCATGGCTGGGTCGACCTGGTCGACGAGCGCGTGCTGCGCTGGCATGACGGCGCTGCGGCGTCCATCACCCCCTGGGTCGAAGGCGAGCGCGTGCAGTGGCAGGCGAAGCGTCAGGCGCTGATCGAGGCCGTGGCCGACCATGACGACGTGCTGGCCACGGCGTGGCTGGAGGGTGCGGCGATCGATGCGGCGATGCTGCGCGCGGCGATCCGCCGGGCCACGCTGGCCGGTGCCGGCGTGCCGGTGCTGGCGGGCGCGGCTTTCAAGGACAAAGGCATCGAAACGCTGCTGGACGCGGTGGTCGATTACCTGCCGTCGCCGCTGGATCGCCCGGCTGTCACTGCCGAAGCGGAACACGCTGAGGTGTCGCTGCCGCCGGACCCGGACGGTCCGCTGGCGGGCCTGCTGTTCAAGATCACCCACCAGCAGCACGGCGCATTGAGCTTCGTACGGCTGTACTCGGGCACCTTGAAGGTGGGCGATGCCATTGCCAGTTCGCATCACCCGCAGGGGCGCCGCGTCAGCCGGCTGGTGCGCGTGCAGGCCGACCAGACCCACGACATCGAGCAGGCCGTGGCCGGCGATATCGTCGCGGTACTGGGCTGGAAGGATGCCGTCAGTGGTGAAACGCTGAGCGGGCGAGGGCAGCCGTTGCGTTTGGAGAGCATCCAGTCGCAGGCGCCGGTACTGGCCTGGCGGCTGGAGCCGGCACGCGCGGCCGACCTCATCCGCATGGCGCAGGGCCTGGCCAGCCTGGCCCAGGAGGACCCGTCGTTCAAGGTGGAGACCGAGCGCGACAGTGGTGAAACCCTGGTCTGGGGCATGGGCGAGCTGCACCTGGAGGTGATGGTCGAGCGGCTGCGCAGCGAATGGAAGGTCGGTGTCGGCGTGGGCGCGCCGCGCGTGGCCTACCAGGAAACGCCGTTGCGCGCGTTGTCCGGCGTGGTTGGCCGGGTCTCCAAGCAGAACGGTGGCCAGGGCCAGTTCGCCCATGTGGTGCTGGACGTGGTGCCGCGCGACGACGACCAGGTCGTGTTCAACGACCGCATCGTCGGTGGCGTGGTGCCGCGCGGCTTCATCGCTGCGGTGGAAAAGGGTGTGCGTGCGGCGCTGACGTCCGGGCCGCAGGGGCATCCGGTGGTGGGCATCGAGATCAGCCTGGTCGATGGGGAAACCCATGCCAAGGACTCCTCGGAGATGGCCTTCCACCGTGCCGGCGGCGAGGCGATCAAGGCCGCCCTGGTCGCGGGCGGTACGCAGCTGCTGGAGCCGGTGATGGCAGTGACGGTGCATTCGCCGTCGGCCTCGGTGGGTGATGTGGTGGGCGACCTCAACCGTCGCCACGGCCGCATCGCTCGCATCGACGACCAGGAAGGTCGTGCCGAGGTCAGTGGTTTTGCACCGCTGGCCAACCTGGTGGGGTACACCACATCGCTGCGCTCGCTCAGCCAGGGGCGCGCCAGCAGTGAAGCGCATCTGCACGGGTACGAGCCGGTGCGCGCTGCGTGATGCAAGGCAGAGGGAGTCCGTTCGCGGGCTTCCTCTTTTGTTTGAGCGTGTTTTGCGCGTGTCATGCGCAAAACACGCATGGCGTGGATCTACAATGTGCGAGTGGGATGATGCGCGCCGGCCCGCGCTGCAATGCAGCAAAACTGCAGAAAAAGCTGGATTAAAGTGATGCCTCACGATAAATTGCGCACCCCCTGTTGATTTGCTGCCGATCGCACCCGCCATGCGTGATGACAACGACCCCGGAACCCTGGAGCTGACCCTGCCGCGCAAGCGCGGTCGGCCACCCAAGTTCGGGTACGCAATGAGCGATGCGCAGCGGGCTGCGCGCTACCGTGCGCGCAGGGCAGGGCAGGCCAACCACGCCGATGTGCGCTCGTGCAGCGACATGGTGTTGCTGGACAAGATCCGCGCGGCCGTCAGTGCCCGCGACACCGAGCTTGCCGGCTTCCTGGTCCACGTGCTGTGGCAACGCTACCCGCTGCAGCTGAAATAAATTCGCGTCGGGGTGGCTCTTGCCATCCGGCTTGTTGATAATGCGGGGTTCAGGTTGTTCCCGCTGGCGCGCCCGGGATGGCAGGCGTGCATGTTCGACATGGCTTTGACGATGACCACCACCAGCGACACCACCACCGAAGCTGCACAGAGCGGCGCGCCCCTGTTCTACACCCGTCCGGTGCCGCTGCAGGCCGACGTGCATGCCGATGTGCGCATCCTGCCGGGCAAGCTGGAGTTCGCTGCAGGCAGCAACTCGATCCCGCTGGTGCTCGGCGAATTCTCCCTGGCGCTGCACCACTTCCCGATTCTGTTCGCCGGCCCGACCGCCGTGCCGATGGCCGCCGTCGGCATCACCACCGAAAACCTGTTCATCACCGATGGCCTGTGGGCGGATGAGACCTACATCCCGGCCTACCTGCGTCGCCACCCCTTCATCTTCATCGATACCGGCAAGGACAATGACTTCCTGCTGGGCATCGACGAAGATAGCCCGCGCATCGTGCGTGGCGGCGAAGAAGGCCAGCCGCTGTTCGTTGATGGCAAGGCTACCGACATGGTGCAGCAGGCGCTGGAATTCTGCGGCCAGTTCACCCGCGAGCACGAACAGACCCAGGCCTTCTCCAAGGCGCTGCTGGAAAACAATCTGCTGGTCGAACGCAACGCCACCATCCGCCTGCCCGATGGTCGTGAGTTCAACCTCAATGGCTTCTTCGTGGTGGACGTGGAGAAGTTCGTCGCGCTGCCGGACGTCACGGTCGTCGAATGGCACCGCAGCGGCTGGCTGGCTCTGATTCACCAGCACCTGATGTCGCTTGGTCGCTTCAACGACCTGACCCGTCGCCAGGCCGAGCGCAACGCAGCCTGAGTCAGGACTCTGGCGCGGCGGGAAGATCGCCGCGCCAGAGACGCAACACCCGCAGCAGCCGCTGCGCTTCGGGCCAGTGCGGGGCGGCGGCGTTGCCCACACTCCACAGTTCACCCGCCACGTCCCGCATGGCGGCGACGCCGCGCATCTGCAGGACGCCCTTCAGGCGGTGGGCATGATGACGCAGCGCCGGTGCATCCCGCGCGCCCATGGCCTGCTGCAACAACGCCATTTCCGCGCGGATGTCCTGATCGTAGTCCGCAAGCAGCTGCGTCGTCACGTCGGTTGCGGACAGCGAATCTGTGCCGCCCAGGTCGAGTGCCTTCAGCAGTGGCTCGATCTGCAGCGGCTTGACCAGTACATCATCGAATCCCGCACGCTGACAGCGCTGCAGGTACTCATCGCCGCTGTGCCCTGACAGTGCGAGCAGGCATGCCCGATTCGCCAGGTCGAGCTCCTGCGCGCGCAACTGCGTGGCGAGCGTATAGCCATCCATCGCGTCCAGTTCTATATCAAGCAGGACGACCGACGCGGGTGAGGCGGCCTGCTGGGCAAGCGCCGCGGCGGGGCCATCCGCCTCGCGCACGTCCGCGCCGAGCTGCTGAAGCTGTGCGGCAGTGACCCGACGATTGAGTACATGATCGTCGACCAGCAGCACCTGCAATCCAATCAGTGGTGGTGGCGCATCCCGCGCTTCCTGCGCAAGCGTACCCTCATCCAGCACCCGCACCGGCACGCGCAGGATGAAACGACTGCCGCGACCATTGACGCTGTGTGCATCTCCACGCCGCCCACGTCGGTGAACTTGAGTGCGTTGCCCAGCAGGTTGTCCAGGATCTGGCGCAGGCAGTCGGGATCGCCCAGCACCGGTGGCAGGGTTTCGTCCGCATGCAGTTGCAGGTGCAGGCCTCGCTGCTGGGCCTGCGGCATGGCTGTCTGCACGGCCTGCATGCACAGTGCCGCTGGCGTGCATGTCCGTGGCCGCGCCCGGAAGCTGCCGTCCGGCAGTCGGGAGAAATCCAGGGCGCGGTTGAGCAGCCTGTGTAGGGTCTGGCCAGCATTGACGGCGATGGAAGCCAGTTCGTGCGCGCCGGCCGGCAAGGCGCTCTGCTTGAGCAGATTGACCGCCGTCACCATGGCCTGCGCCGCATTGCGTACTTCGTGATCGACCATGCCGGAGGCGTAATTCCGCTCACGCTGCCGCGCCAGGACGCGTGAGCGCCCGCGCCTGGATACGGCAAAAGAAACGGACAAAGCTAAGAGGGCCATGGCGCTGGCTGCAGGCTGGCCTCCAGGCCAATGGCTGCATCTGCCGTACCGGCATCGACCAGCGCCAGCGCCGCATGCATGTTAGGCGTCGCAAGAGCCTGCGCCTGCGAATGGCGCGCGGCCAGCCAGTCAGGGTAGGGGTCGCCTTTTACCGCGGCCAGCTTCAGGCCGTTCAATCCGCTGGCATCGTGGGGCAGGGGAGTGCCCAGCGGGCCTGCAAATACGGTATCGCCACCGCGAAACGGGCGGGACTGGATGAGACTGGCACAGGGCAAATGCAGGTCGGTTGCCGCACCTTGCACCAGTACCAGGTCAGCCTGCCGCGTGCAGACGGCCGCGATAGCGGCGAGGGTGCTGTCATACGGCTGTTCGACGAACGATAGGCCGGATTGCTGCGCCACCAATTTCGCATAACCATGCGCAATGGTGGGCGGCACGTCCGCCTGTGCCTGCTCGGGAAATGGTCGCAGCATCGGTCCAGTTGCGACACGCACTGGCCGCTGCGGATGCCCGGATGATTGCGGGCCATGCATTGTGGCGCTGGTCAGCAGGCAGGCTGCGAGTGACGCAATCGCCAAGCGCAGCCCCATTACCGCGATCACAGCGCCTGCAACTGGGTGCGCAGCGCGTAGATTTCGGCGTCATTACGCAGGCCCAGCTTGCGTAGCGCGGCTTTCTTCTGGGTGCTGATGGTCTTGATGCTGCGGTGGCGCTGCACTGCGATTTCGGACACTGTCATGCCGTCCAGCAGTAGATGCAGGACCTCGCGTTCGTTGCGACTGAGAGGTTCACGCGTAGGCGGCAGCTTGCATCCGGGCGGAAGCCGGAACAGACCCTGGGACACCCGGATCACTGCGTCTGACAGCTCGGACAGCGGCTCGCATTTGCTCACGTAGCCGCTGATTCCAGCATCCAACAGCACATGGATGCCGGCGTTCGACGAGTGCCCGGCAAACGCCAGCAGCGGCACCCGCGGTGCGCATTCGCGTAGCTTCAGTACCAGCTCTGGGCCGGTCAGGTCGTCCAAGCCCAGGGTGATGTCGATGATGGCCACGTCCACCGGGTGATTCATCAGGTACTGCAGCAGTGGCGTGCTGTGGCCATGGCTGGCGACGATCCTGAAGCGCGTATCGGTGCCGAGGTGCATGCCGACCCCTCGTCGGACGACATCATGATCGTCGAGCAGTGCCAGTCGAAGGCGACGCGGTGCAGGATATCCATTCATGCGCAGGGAGGTGATCGTCGCCCAGAGGCGTGGCGCTCATTCTGGCGCTGTCATCCTGGCGGTCATCGAATTCGTACGATTTTTGCGACTATTCCTAAATGGAGGTCTGCCTGCTGGGTTTTTGGTTTTGAAATCTGGAGGTCAGGGCCTTGGATGGGCGCTCAGAATCCAAGGGATTTTTGGCAATTAATGTGACGCGTCACGGCAATTTGGTTGGACGGTCCATGAGGAGGCGACATGCGGAGCGTAATCCGGTGGCGTGTTGCGGTCCTGGCGATGGCGTTGACGTTTTCCGAGGCTGGATCGGCGCAGAAGGCTCATTGCGCTCTGGATGAAAAGCGCATCGAAGTTGTCGGCGTCATGGCGATCGTTCCGGGCGGTCGGACACTCGGATCCATAAGTCTGGATGATGGCCGGTGTTTTGACCTGGCGTTGCCAGATAGCGTGTTGAAGCAACGGCGGAGTTGGCAGAACACGCGCGTGATGGTAAGTGGGCCATTGATGTACTGGCCTCAGGGGTTGGTTGCCGGGCTCATGTGGATCGACATCAAGGACCGGAAGGTTGAGGGCTTAGGGTGTTCGGGGAGCATCATCTATGTGGAGGGGATCAGGAGGCTGTAGGTGCTGTCTCGGCCCATGCTGCTGAGAACATAATATACATTATGCGAAATTGTGGATGGCCCGTGTATTGTGGATGGCCCGTGTTGCGGCCTTCGTCTCCTCCGCATGGCAACGGCTGGGCCTCTGGCTCGGCTCTTGCCTCCGGGATCGTTCCCCCGACAAGGACGAACTGGCAGCGTGATGGAATTTGACCCGTACAACCGCACTGAACTAACCGGCCCTTGGACCGGTTTTACTTTCCTGGGCAAACGGCTGATTACGCCCGAAGGCCGCGAGCTGCTGCCCGAGGATCTGGCCCGGCTTTCGCTCACCGTCTGCCAAGCGCAGGAATGGCGGCGGATGATGGAGCAGCTCCGCGGCAAGCCTGCTGGATCACCGGAACGAAACCAGTGCAGCGCAAGCGATTTGAAGGCAGTCGATGTGGCCACACTGATGGCCCGACCCCAGCTAAGGTTGTCCAGAGTGATGGCTGGTCCTGACGCCGAGCCACCCATGGCAGTAGGAACAAAGCCGGGGCCGAAGCCCCGTGCGCGCGGGTAAGGCGTTGACCGTAGGGGCCCTGCCCCTGCACCCGGATCGCTGATATCGGCAGCGCAGCCATTCGCCTTTGGCGTTACGCAGCTGTTCCCAGCCGTTGCTTAGACGTCGCATCGCCGTGCCACCCATGCAAGCAGCGCCAAGGCGCTTTGGCTCTGCGCTGCCGTAAGCGGGCAATCGCACCAGCTCGGCAGACGGCGTTGGAAGACCCTGACGGTGGGAACGCTACCGCATGTCGGAACGGGCAGCGAAGCGCATGTCCGAACGCGGTGTCCCGGAACAGCGGCTGGTCGCCGTCAGGCTAATCCACCGTCGGGACACCCACGCACGGTGGCAGCGAGGTCAAGGCCGCCTCGCATGGTCACTCCAGATTTGACAGGATTTCTTCCCGACACACGCTGAGGATCTCGTCCGCAAGTGAGGACTCATCCGGGCATGATCGCGACAGCACCACTGCCCCCACTGCCTGTGCGATGAGCGCAATGCGCTGGGCTCGCCGACGCGACACGGTCGTGGCATCCGCTTGATCCTTTGAGTCCACGTCCATTGCTAGTCGGGCTTCAATACCTGCGGCAAACACTTCCTTGAGAGATTCTGGCTGGCGAGCGGCATCGCTGCATAGGGCTGCCATCGTACAGCCTCGACCCGGCGCATCCCGATGCTCGCGCGATAGATAGCTGGCCACGAAGGTCCGGTAATCCATTTCGGCAACAGTTTCGGCCGATTTGGAAAAGCTGTGACTCGCGGCCTCGATCATCAAGTCGGCCTTTGAGGCGAAATTCTTATAGAAGCCGCCGTGCGTGAACCCGGCAGCCGCCATCAGGTCCGCCACGCCCACGCCGTCGTAGCCGCGCTCCCTGAAGAGCGTGGATGCGGTGTCGACGATGTGTGCCCGGTTAGCCTGGGCCTGCGCCTTGGTGACCTTCATGACGGGTTGTCTCTTGATGCTCTGCCTTGCTGTAAGCAGAGTTTATCACGGATAGATGATTGTCATCATCAAACCATTGACATCTAAGATTACGGTCATCATCATTGTACCGCCATGCAGGCGGCGACACTGCCGGCCCGTCCTTGTCACCCCACAACGATCGACCCTGCATCCACCATGATGACTTCGCCCCTCTTCCAGCCTTATCCCCTTGGCCCGCTTACCTTGGCCAACCGTATCGTGATGGCGCCACTAACGCGCAACCGTGCCGCTGCCGGCCTGGTGCCCAGTCCGCTGGCCGCCACCTACTACGCACAGCGCGCCTCGGCCGGCCTGATCATCACCGAGGCCACCCAGATTTCGGCGCAGGCCCAAGGCTACCAGGACACCCCAGGCCTTTATACGCAGGATCAGATCGATGGCTGGCGCACGGTCACTGAAGCCGTGCATGCACGCGGCGGACGCATCTTCGTGCAGCTGTGGCACGTGGGCCGCATCTCGCATGTGGACCTGCAGCCGGGCAACGCCGCGCCCGTGTCCGCATCGGCGATCCGCGCGCAGACAAAGACCTTCGTTCACAACGGCTTTGTTGATGTGTCCGAACCGCGCGCCTTGGAGATTGAGGAGCTACCCGAAATCGTCAACGATTTCCGCCAGGCTGCCGCCAATGCGATTGCCGCCGGGTTCGACGGTGTCGAAATCCACGCTGCAAACGGCTACCTGCTCGAACAGTTCATCAAGGACGGCGCCAACTTGCGCACCGACGCCTACGGCGGTTCGATCGAAAACCGTGCGCGCCTGCTGCTGGAGGTGGCTGCATCGGTGGCTGCTGAGATCGGTGCCGATCGTACCGGTGTGCGCATCTCGCCGGTCTCTCCGGCCAACGCCATCGCAACCATCAGCGACCCGCAGCCGCAGTATGACTACATTGTCGATCAGCTCAGCGCGCTGGGCATCGTCTACCTGCATGTGGTCGAAGGCGCGACCGGCGGCCCGCGCGACGTCGCCCCGTTCGATTTCGACGGCTTGCGCCGCCGTTTCAGCGGCACCTACTTGGCCAACAACGGCTATGACCTGGAACTGGCCGACGCGCATCTCGCCGCTGGCAAGGCCGACCTGTTCGCGTTCGGCCGTGCCTTCATCAGCAATCCGGATCTGGTCGAACGATTGAAGACCGGCGCGCCTTTGAACGCCTTGAACCCGGCCACGCTGTATGGCGGTGGCGCGGAAGGCTACACCGACTACCCCGCCCTGACTGGAACTCTCCCGCAGTAACCGTGCGGCCAGCGCCGGGCCGCGTCCCCGTTCGCCCATCACATTTCAAGAGACACATCATGAGCCTGCCTACCGTCCTCATCACCGGCGCTTCCAGCGGCATCGGTACCGTTTATGCCGAACGTTTTGCTCGCCGCGGCCACGATCTGGTACTGGTCGCGCGCGACAAGGGGCGTCTGGACGCGCTGGCCGAGCGCCTGCGCCACGACACCGGCGTTGCCGTCGACGTACTTCCGGCCGACCTGACCCAGCGCAGCGACCTGGCTACCGTTGAAGCCAGACTGCGCGACGATGCCCGCGTCGGCATCCTGGTCAACAACGCTGGCATCGCCCAATCCGGCAGCTTCACCGAGCAATCGGCCGACAGCATCGAACAGTTGGTCACGCTGAACACCCTCGCCCTGACCCGCCTGGCTGCCGCTATTGCACCGCGCCTGGCAAACGCTGGCGAAGGCGCGATCATCAACATTGGATCGGTGGTTGGGCTGGCGCCGGAGCTCGGCATGTCCGTGTACGGTGCGTCCAAAGCCTTCGTACTGTTCCTCTCGCAGGGGCTGAGCCTGGAGCTGACGCCAAAGGGCGTCTACGTGCAGGCCGTGTTGCCTGCCGCCACGCGCACCGAGATCTGGGAGCGTGCCGGTATCGATATCAACACGTTGCCGGAAGTGATGGATGTCGGCGAGCTGGTCGATGCCGCCCTGGTCGGTTTCGATCGCCGCGAGTCCGTCACCATTCCACCACTGCATGTGGCCTCACGCTGGGACACGCTGGACGCCTCGCGCCAAGGCCTGCTCTCGGACATCCGGCAGGCGCAGGCGGCGGAACGCTATCGCCCCGCCCAGTGAGTCTTGGGCTCACAGGTCCCCGCAATCCCTGCCCTGCAGCCCGACGGCATCCCTCATCAGAGACACACCGCGCATGAAAGCCTTCCTCATCGACCGCTACGGCAAAAAGGAAACCGGCCGCATCGGCGAGGCCCCAGAGCCTTCGCTGCGGGATGACGATGTTCTCATCCGCGTATCTGCGGCCAGCGTCAATGCGCTGGACACCAAGATCCGCACCGGCGAGTTCAAACTGATCCTGCCCTATCGCCTGCCGCAGATCCTTGGCAATGACATGGCCGGCACGGTGGTTAGTGTGGGTGCAGGGGTGCACCACTTCAAACCGGGCGATGAGGTGTATGCGCGTCCCGATGATGAACGCGTCGGGACGTTCGCCGAGTTCATCGCGGTCAAAGCCGCCTCAGTTGCCCTCAAGCCCAGCAACCTCAACATGGTGGAGGCGGCCTCACTGCCACTGGTAGCGCTCACCGCATGGCAGGCGTTGGTCGAAACGGCCCAGCTCAAACCGGGTCAGAAGGCTTTCATCCAAGCCGGCTCCGGCGGCGTCGGTACCGTAGCGATCCAGCTGGCCAAACATCTGGGTGCCTTCGTTGCCACCACCACCAGTACGGCCAATGTCGAGTGGGTAAAAGCATTGGGCGCTGATGTCGTCATCGATTACAGACAGCAGGATTTCGCGACTGAACTGCGTGACTACGATGTAGTGCTCAACAGCCTGGGCAAGCATGAGCTGACCCGATCGCTGCAGATCCTCAAGCCGGGCGGACATCTGATCTCCATCTCCGGACCACCCACACCCGCGTTTGCCGTGGCGCGCGGGCTTGCTTGGCCGCTGAAGCAGGTGCTGCGCCTGCTCAGCCGTGGCATCCGCAGCAGGGCCAAACGGCAGCGCGTAACGTACACGTTCCTGTTCATGCGTGCCAACGGGAGTCAGCTCAGCGAGATCACCTCGCTGGTGGAGTCCGGTGCCATCCGCCCGGTCATCGACCGGATTTTCACTTTCCAGGATACCCGGGGTGCGCTGGCCCATGTGGAGAGCGGGCGGACCAAGGGCAAAGTGGTGGTGGAGATGCCGCAGTAGCCAATGTCTTGACGGGGTACTGCCGACCATTTTTGAAGCGACTTGGATAAGTATTCCTCATCGCCGTCTCCGCCCGATGTCCGCTTGCGGCCAGAAGCGGACACTTGGGTCTAGCCGCCCAAGCGAATCGTCACTGTGTCGAGGTCTGGTGGCTCCCACCTCAAGTAGGCCGGCTGCCCCCATCCGTCCTTCCTGGGATATCAACTGATTTAGAGAAGTTAATCAGCTTCCTGGCCCGTCTGATATCTGCGCGCATTTAAAGGAGAGCAGGCTCGTAACCGTAAACAGCACAGGTAATTCCAGCAGGCGACTGGCCTTCACAGCCAGCGATGCACATCCGATGCAACTATGCAGGACGCGCCCCTCCCCTGGTAGCCCATGCCCCACCTTCGTCGTCTATTTGGCAGCTGGCTGCGCCTGCGTCGTCGCTTGCGTTGGCGATGGCGTGAGCACCAGGCCTCGGCGCCGGCCGTCGAGCCCGCCGAGGGCCCACTGCGCGCCGCGCTGTACAGCGTTGAACAGATGGAAGTGTACGGCCGGGCGCTTGCACGCCAGCATCGCGTACGGATGCACCCCGGCCCGGAGCGCTTGCTCGGTCGCCTGCAAGCCAATGAGCGCGTGCTGGTAGACGCCAACACGCTACTCAGCAGCGTGGTGCGCGAACAGCGGCCGGTGACCCCGGCGGGGGAATGGCTGCTCGACAACTACTACCTGATCGAGGAACAGATCCAGACCGCGCGCCGGCATCTGCCGCGCGGCTACAGCCGGCAGCTGCCTTCACTTGCCTCCGGCCCCTCGGCTGGATTGCCGCGGGTATATGAACTGTCGATGCAGGCCATTGCGCATGGTGATGGGCGCATTGACGCAGACACGCTGGGCCGGTTCATTGCCTCATACCAGTCTCTCGCGCCACTGAGCTTGGGCGAACTGTGGGCAGTTCCCATCATGCTGCGCCTGGCTCTGCTGGAAAATCTGCGGCGCATGGCAGCGCGGGTGATGCGCGACGGAACCGACCGCCGCCTGGCTTCGACATGGGCTGACAACCTGAATCAAGCTGCCTCCGAGACCCCCACCGAAGTGGTCCTCGTGGTTGCCGACCTGGCACGGTCCGCGCCGCCGTTGACCGGCGCATTCATCGCCGAGCTGACGCGCTCGCTGCAGGGGCGCGGCGGTGCGTGGGCCATGCCTGTCGCATGGTTGGAACAGTGGGCTGCAGCGGCCGGGCAGCGCGTGGACGAGCTGGTCGCCGCCGAGGGGCAGCAGCAGGCGGCCGATCAGGTATCCATCGGCAACAGCATCGGCAGCCTGCGCTTTCTGTCCACCATGGATTGGCGCACGTTTGTTGAAGAGATGAGTGTGGTGGAGCAGCGCCTGCGGGAAGACCCGATGGCCGTGTACGCGCAGATGGATTTCGCCACCCGCGACAGCTATCGCCACGTGGTGGAGAAGATCGCCCGCGGTAGCAGAATGGCAGAGGAGCGCGTTGCCCGCATCGCACTGGACCTGGCACGGGCGGCTACGCCGCCTGATGGGCCGCGGACGCACGTGGGCTACTGGCTGGTTGGCGAAGGCCGCAGCGCCACCGTTGAAGCGGTAGCGGAGGCAGCACCGCGCCACCGCAGGGCGCGGCAACTGGCACACCGCGTGCCGCTTGCGCTGTACCTGCTGCCGATCGCCGTGCTGGCAGTTCTGGCCACCGCTGCCCTGCTGGCAACCGGCGGTGGTTCTGTGCACATCTGGCTGGCCGCGCTGCTCGCGCTGCTGGTGTTCAGTGAACTGGGCATCGTGCTGGTGAACTGGGCCGCGACGGTGCTGGTTGCACCCAGGCCGCTGCCCAAGCTGGATTTCAGCGAGGGCATTCCTGCCGCCTGCGCCACCGTGGTCGCGGTCCCCTCGATGCTGTCCAGCATGGACGGAATCGACGTGCTGGTCGAAGCGCTGGAGGTCCGCTTCCTGGCCAACCGAGATCCGCAGCTGCGCTTCGTGCTGCTGACGGACTTTCTCGACGCAGCGGCAGCCACGGTGGCGATGGACGACGCCCTGCTTGCGCACGCCGTGGCGCGGATCGAAGCGCTGAACAGCCGCTACGCGCCTGAGCGCGGTGATCGCTTCTACCTGCTGCACCGCCCCAGGCAATGGAATCCTGGTGAAGGTGTGTGGATGGGATACGAGCGCAAGCGCGGCAAGCTGGCAGCGCTCAATGCCCTGCTCCGGCAGGGCGATGCCGCCGCGTTCATGCGCATCGTCGGCGATGCGGCTGCGTTGATCGGTGTCCGTTACGTCATCACGCTGGATTCGGACACGCAACTTCCGCGCGATGCGGCACGCGCGTTTGTCGCCACCTTGGCGCACCCACTCAACCGCCCGCGCTTCGACCCGACGCTGCAACGCGTGGTGGAAGGGTACGGCATCCTGCAGCCCAGCGTCGGCACCAGCCTGGGCCGGCGCCGAACCTCGCGTTTTGCCCGGATGTTCGGCAGCGAGCCTGGCATCGATCCATACACGCGCATGGTCTCCGACGTCTACCAGGACCTGTTCGACGAAGGCTCGTTCGTGGGCAAGGGCATCTATGACGTCGACGCCTTCGAACAAGCGCTCGAGGGCCGCCTGCCCGAGAACCGCATCCTCAGCCACGACTTGCTTGAAGGCTGCTATGCGCGCGCAGGTCTGGTGAGTGACGTGCGCCTGTACGAGGACTACCCCGAACGTTACGCTGCCGACGCCAAGCGCCGGGCGCGCTGGATCCGCGGTGACTGGCAGCTGTTGCCCTGGTTGATGCCGTGGACACCGCGCCCGGGCCCGGGCCGGGAGCGCAACCGGCTCAGCCTGCTGTCCCGCGGCAAGTTGCTGGACAACCTGCGCCGCAGCCTGGTGCCGATCGCTGCCCTGGCCTTGCTGGTGCTGGGCTGGTTGTATGCCGGAAACCCTGCTGCCTGGACGGCGTGGGTGCTGGCCCTGTGGTTCGCCCCGCCGGTGGTAGGAATGCTGCGCGATGCACTGAGCGTTCCGGACGACACACCACTGGAGGCGCATTACATCAAGGTCGGGCGCGGTACGCTGCAGTCGTTGCTGCGCGCGTCGACCCAGGTCGCATGTCTGCCCTTCGAAGCGTTGCTGGCCAGTGATGCGGTGCTGCGCACGCTCTGGCGCATGGCCGTCACGCGCCGTCACCTGCTGCAGTGGAACCCCTCCAGCGAAGTCGAGCGCCATCTCGGTAGTGACCGCGGTGCGGAATGGAGGGTGATGGCGCCGGCTTCACTGCTGTCACTGGCTCTGTTGGCCGCAGTGGCCAGCGTACGCCCGCAGGCATTGCCGCCCGCCCTGCCCTTGCTGTTGGCATGGACCTTTGCGCCGGCGTTGATGGCTTGGTTGGGCCGTCCCCCTGCGGCCATCGTGGCGGAGCTGTCCGTTACGCAGCGGGCGTTTCTGGGCCGGCTGGCGCGGCGCACCTGGTCTTTCTTCCAGGCCTGGGTGCGTGAGCAGGATCATTGGTTGCCACCGGACAACATCCAGGAGCACCCGTCGCTGGTGGTGGCGCGCCGCACCTCGCCAACCAACATCGGCCTGTCCCTTCTGGCCAATCTGTCGGCGTGGGATTTCGGCTACCTGCAGATGGGCGCGGTTGCTGAACGTACGGCCCTCACCTTCGATACGCTGGACAAGCTGCCGCGCCATCGCGGTCACTTCCTCAACTGGTACGACACCGGAACCCTTGCGCCGCTGCCGCCGCGCTATGTCTCCACCGTGGACAGCGGCAACCTGGCCGGCCATCTGCTGACGCTGCGCCAGGGCCTGCTCGCACTGGTGGATGCGCCGGTACTGGCGCCGCACACGTTCGACGGCCTGGCCGATACCCTCGGTGTACTGGAAGAGGAACGGCAGCGTTATCGCCCCAACGATGCACCACTGGTCGAGGGGCTCAATCACCTTCGCCAGCGTCTGGCGTCTGCGTGTATCGATCGCCCTGCCGGAACGGCGGAGACTCGTGCCCGCTTGCAGGAGTTGGCGGGCCTGGCCGACCTATTGCTGGCGCAGTGGCCCGCACCGCCGTCGCCCCGGGAAGGCGAACTGCATTGGCCGGGCCTGTTCGCTGCCGAATGCCACGCCGCCCAGGCGGCACTCGCTGAACTCCCTGCCGATGCCACGATGGACGATGAGTCCCCGGTGCCAAGCCTCCGCCAGCTGGCCGCCCTGCCCGGTACAGCGGGTGCGGACGCGCGCGCGCGCATTGAGGAGCTGCAGGGCCTGGCGCACCGCGCCGGGCAGTTCTCGCTGATGGAATACGGGTTCCTGTTCTACCGCACCCGCAACCTGCTCTCGATCGGCTACAACGTCGACGACCATCGCCTCGACAACAGCTTCTACGACCTGCTGGCCTCCGAAGCGCGGCTGTGCGCCTTCGTCGCCATCGCCCAGGGCCAGCTGGCGCAGGAAAGCTGGTTCGCGCTTGGGCGGATGCTCACCGAGGTCAACGGTACGCCGACGCTGTTGTCATGGAGTGGCTCGATGTTCGAGTACCTCATGCCCCAGCTGGTGATGCCCAGCTATCCGGACACGCTGCTGGACCAGACCACGCGGCAGGCGGTCGAGGCGCAGATCGTCTACGGTCGTACCCTGAACCTGCCATGGGGGGTGTCCGAGTCCGGCTACAACGCCGTCGATGCCCGCCTGAACTACCAGTACCGGGCGTTTGGTGTGCCGGGACTGGGGCTCAAGCGTGGCCTCGGCCAGGATCGGGTCATCGCACCCTATGCGAGCATGATGGCACTGATGGTGGCGCCGGAAGCAGCCTGCCAGAACCTGCAGGAGCTGGAGGCATTGGGCTTTACCGGACGCTTTGGCATGTACGAGGCCATCGACTACACGCCCGCGCGAGTGCCGCCCGGGCAGGATCACGTACTGTTGCGTTCGTTCATGGCCCACCACCAGGGCATGGGTCTGCTGTCGCTGGACTACCTGCTGCGCGATCAGCCAATGCAGCGCCGGTTCCTTGCCGACGTCGAGTTCCAGGCCACCCTGCTGTTGCTGCAGGAGCGCATCCCGCGCATCGGCGTATTCCACCCGCACGAGGTGGAGGCGCTGGGCGAGCACTCGGCCATGGCCGAGGACGAGACGTCGCTGCGTGTGCTGCAGGATCCGGGCGGCCCCCGCCCGGAAGTACAGCTGCTGTCCAACGGCCGCTATCACGGCATGCTGACCCACGCCGGCGGTGGCTACAGCCGCCATGGCGACCTGTCGCTCACCCGCTGGCGTGAGGATGGCACCACCGACGCCTGGGGGTCGTTCTGCTATCTGCGTGATGTGGACAGCGGCGAGTTCTGGTCCGCCGCGTACCAACCCACCTGCGTGGCGGTAGACCATTACGAGGCGATCTTCTCGGACGCCAAGGCGGAATTCCGTGGTACGCGCCGCGGCTGCGAGAGCCACCTGCAGGTTGCCATCTCCGCCGAGGACGACATCGAGCTCAGGCGCCTGCGCCTGACAAATCGCAGCCGTCGCCCGCGCACCGTGGAGGTCACCACCTATGCCGAAGTGGTACTGGCACCCGCTGCGGCCGACGATGCGCATCCGGCCTTCAGCAATCTCTTCGTGCAGAGCGAGATCCTGGCGGCCAAGCAGGCCGTGTTATGCACCCGCCGTCCTCGTTCGCACGACGAGGTGCCGCCATGGATGTTCCATCTGGTAGCGGTGCATGACGCAGCAGTCGTCTCGATTTCCTACGAAACCGACCGTGCGCGCTTCCTGGGCCGTGGCAATACGCCACGGGCACCGCAGGCGTTGACCACCGACACCGATCTGTCCGGCACCGACGGCTCAGTGCTCGATCCAATCGTGGCCATCCGCGTCCGCGTGGTGCTTGAGCCAGAGCAGACGGTGCAGCTCGACATGGTGTATGGCGTTGGCGCCGACCGCCCCGGTTGCGAGGTGCTGGTAGACAAATACCGTGACCGCCGCCTGGCCGACCGCGTCTTTGACCTGGCATGGACACACAGCCAAGTGGTGCGCCGGCAGATCAACGCCAGCCAGGCCGAGGCGGCGCTGTACGAGCGCTTGGCCGCCCACGTGCTGTACGCCGGGCCACTGCTGCGCGCGGGTGCCGGGGTTCTGCTGCAGAACCAGCGCGGACAATCCGGGCTATGGAGCCATGCCATCTCGGGTGACCTGCCCATCGTGCTGCTCAAGGTCACCGATGCGGACAACGTGGAACTGGTCAGGCAGCTGGTGCAGGCGCACGCCTATTGGCGCCAGAAGGGGCTCAATACCGATCTGGTCATCTGGAACGACAGCAAGGCCGGCTATCGGCAGGAACTGCAGGACCAGATTCTGGGGATGGTGGCCGCCAGTTCGGAAACGGGCCTGCTGGACCGCCCCGGCGGCATCTTCGTACGGCCGGTGCAGAACATGACTCACGAGGACCGAGTCCTGTTGCAGGCGGTGGCACGGGCGGTGATCAGCGACGAAGACGGCACCCTCGCTGCGCAGGTCGGCCGCCAATCGCTGCCTCAGCGACGGATCCCGCCCCTGGTGCCGCAGGCGGTACAGCAGGAGCTGGCCGTGTTGCCGGACGCGGCGCCGGGGCTCCCCATCGTCACTGACGCGGGCCCCGACGCCGGCTTGCCCCCGGGCGCCGAGCACGACGAGGAGATGGATGATCCGTGGCCGTTCCTTCCCTGCCGTGGCGCCGGCCAGTTCGACAACGGCACCGGCAGTTTCAGCGAGGACGGCCGCGAGTACGTCGTGGTGGTGCGCGAAGGCGCGCCGACGCCGGCGCCATGGGCCAACGTGATCGCCAACGCCCGCCTGGGCACGGTCGTCAGCGAAAGTGCGCCGGGCTACACGTGGTTCGAGAATGCGCACGAATTCCGCTTGACGCCCTGTCTCAATGACCCGGTCTCGGACACGGGCGGCGAGGCGTTTTACCTGCGCGATGAGGAAACCGGTCATGTCTGGTCGCCAATGCCGCTGCCGCGCAGGGGCACCGGGGCATACCGTACGCGCCATGGATTCGGCTACACGGTCTACGAGCATGTCGAGGACGGCATCGCCAGTGAGCTGTGGGTGTTTGTCGACGTCGCCGCGCCATTGAAGTTCTCGGTCATGCGCTTGCAAAACCTGTCGGGCAGGACACGGCGGCTGTCCGCCATCGGCTACGTCGAGTGGGTGATGGGTGACCTGCGCGCGAAGTCGCGCATGCACGTGGTCACCGAGCGCGATCCACAGACCGGGGCGCTGCTGGCGCGAAATGCCTATAGCACCGACTTCGGCGGCCGGATGGCTTTCTTCGACACCGATGCCGACGGCTGCGGCTGGACCTGTGATCGCCTGGAGTTCATCGGCCGCAACGGTAGCCTGCATGCACCGGCGGCGCTGGGGCGAGAACGGCTGGATGGGCGGACGGGTGCAGGCCTGGATCCCTGCGCGGCGATCCAGGTGCCACTGGAGCTGCCGCCAGGCGACCGCAGTGAAACCACGTTCCGCCTTGGTGCCGGCCGCGACCGCGAGGAAGCGCTGGCGCTGGCACGAAGCCGCCAGGGCGCCCAGGAGGCCATCGACGCGCTGGACGCGGTGCGCATCCACTGGCGCAATGTGCTGGCCACGGTGCAGGTGCGTACGCCGGACCCGGCGTTGGACGCACTGGCCAATGGCTGGCTGATCTACCAGACACTGGGGTGCCGCTACCTGGCGCGCAGTGGCTACTATCAGTCAGGCGGAGCGTTCGGCTTCCGCGACCAACTGCAGGACGCGCTCGCCCTCGTGCACACTCGCCCGGAGCTGACCCGCGAACACCTGCTGCTGTGCGCTGCACACCAGTTCACCGAAGGCGACGTGATGCACTGGTGGCATCCGCCGCAAGGTCGGGGCGTGCGCACCCGCTGCTCCGACGATTATCTGTGGCTACCCCATGGCGCGTGCCGTTACCTGGAGATCACCGGCGACGCGAGTGTGCTGGAGGACGTGGTCGGCTTCATCGAGGGGCGTGCAGTGACCGCGGAAGAGGAAGGCTACTACGACACGCCTACACCTTCGACGCAGCGCGACACCCTGTACGCGCACTGCGTGCTGGCGCTTGAACGCGGTTGCCGGCTGCTTGGCGAGCGCGGTCTGCCGTTGATGGGGAGCGGTGACTGGAACGATGGCATGAACCGCGTCGGCGACCAGCAGCGTGGTGAAAGTGTGTGGCTCGGGTTCTTCCTGCATGACACGCTCCACCGCTTCATCGGGGTGGCCAACGCGCGTGGCGATGCCTCCCGGGCGCAGTGGTGCCAACAGCAGGCCGAAAGCCTGCGCCAGAATCTCGAACAGCATGCCTGGGATGGGCAATGGTATCGCCGCGCCTGGTTCGACAACGGCGCCCCGTTGGGCTCGTCCCAGAACCAGGAGTGCCGCATCGACTCGATTTCACAGAGCTGGTCGGTGCTGTCAGGCGTTGCTGCACCTGAGCGTGCCACGCAAGCGCTGGAGTCGCTTTACACGCATCTGGTGCGAAAGGACGCCCAGTTGATCCAGCTGCTCGATCCGCCCTTCGACCAGACCACGGAAGACCCCGGCTACATTCGTGGATACGTACCCGGCGTGCGCGAGAATGGCGGCCAGTACACCCACGCGGCCGTGTGGGCGGCCATGGCATTCGCACAGCAGGGAGACACGGTGCGTGCCTGGGAGCTGGCCGGCATGATCAACCCGCTCAATCACGCGCTGGATCCGGAGGCGGTGCAGATCTACCGCGTCGAGCCCTATGTGTTGGCGGCGGACGTATACGCCGTATCTCCACACCTCGGGCGCGGCGGCTGGACGTGGTACACCGGTTCGGCCGGCTGGATGTATCGCCTGTTGGTCGAATCCCTGCTCGGCATACGTCGCGAGGGCAATCGCCTATCGCTCGCGCCCTGCCTCCCCGATCACTGGCCATCATTCGAACTGAGCTACCGCTTCGGCCGCAGCTTCTACGAATTCGTGGTGACCCGCACTGCGCACGGCCAGCCTACGCTGCATGTAGATGGAATGCTGCAGCCGGACCTTACCGTCGTGCTTCGGGATGACGGCCATCACTACCGTGTTGCGCTTGATCTAGGGGCGGCCACGGGATGAACGTCCGCCCCGAAATCCAGGTGCAGCTTGATGCGCTGGGCGAGATGCTGGTGCACTGGTTGGTACAGGTGCGGCATCCGGCGCAGTTCTGGCCGCAGTTTGAATTGCTGGCTGGGGAGATTCTGGACCAATGCGAGCACGCTGAGAGAGGTCATGCGCACGCGGCCGTCCAGGCCATGCTCAAACGCCACGCTTTGCAGCTGCCTGAATGGCACCAGCGTGACAGCAGGTTGCCACCGAGGACGTCAGGAGAGTAGTCACTGTTACTACCCTGGATGATCAGCAGGATGGCTTTGTGGCCTTCTCATTCTTACACTGAAAATCCGTCAGAGACGTTTTGCATCCATCACTGATAGCGAGCCCTGACCTCCTTAACCCCGATGTCCCCTATCGGCCAGGAGCGGACATCTACCCTACCCCTGATAACGCGCCCTCTGCCGCATACGAAAATTGCTTGCGGCGGCCACACCAAGCTTCCCGAACCGGGCAGGCGCAGTCAAAACGGCTACTTCGTGCCCGGGACCACGCTTGTAGCCTTACGCGCAATTTCGAGCGATGTAATGTCGCTGGCCGGGAGAAGCGTTGTCGTCTTTTTCGCGTGGTCCCACAAACCATACGTATCACCAAGGCGCCCTGACAAGACCAGGTCGCCACGCGTGCCGGCTTCAGTGCGGAGGATGGAGGTGTAGGGTTGGTCCCCTGTAGTGCTGTCCGCCGCCCGCTTCTCGCCGAGCCAGCTTGAAACAACCGACACGTAGACCAGCAATAACAGCGAGTGGATCATCCACGGCGAGTCCTTGATGGCACGGGGTACCACAGGCGAAAACTGGACCGCCAGTGCGCAGCAAAGGGTCAAGATCATCCCAATAAGCGCGACCCATGCCTCTGCCCACCAGATGAGGCCAGCAAGCGTGCCGAAGAAGACTATCGGAACTACCCATGCGCGGGCCCCGCCCTTTGCGGTCTGGCCCGTCAGCCGTGCTTCGATCCAGCTGGCGAGCAGCATCCCAACCGCCAAGAGAAACAGCACAAAAGCCATAGCGGCCAACCCAGCCAGGGCCAGTTCCCCTACCGCGACAAACTGGAACGGGTCCAGGCCGAAGTACCCCCAAAAGGCCTTCAGGTACAAGGCGCCTTGAACCAGTCCAAATGTGGCCAGAGCCGATCCCCAGCCCGCGAGTCCGGCTGGCAATCCGTCGGCCGGCTATGCCGGGCGGTGCGTGGAGGCCTTGCGTCTGCCGGTCGGATTGCACACCGGATTTCGAGCCACGCATCGTCCGCCACCTTGTGTTGTAGAGGTGACAGCCCGTGGGGCGCACAACAAGCCCCATATCGTCATAGGAATCTTCAAGGTCATCATCGACAAGAATGTGGCAGTTGGGCGGCAATGTGGGCTCCTTCTTTGCAAAGCAGACCCGCAGTCCTGAGTGGTGCCTGGCGCGGTCGATGACCAGCGCTGCTTCGTCCTTCAATCCATCGCCGCTCATGTCGAGGCTTGCTTTGGCGAAGCGGCTGCTGCGCTCAGGAGGATAAAACGGCTCATGGCTATCCGTGGCCTTCTTGAGGGATCTGGCTCCTGCCAGCGGATACATCACGGGCCAAGCCAATACCAGCATTCGGGTGCGGCGCCCCACGCGGGGGCTGCGAGAGAAAAGCAGCCGAGCAGGCTCGACTCTACGGTTCGCGGGCGGTTCCGGATTAATCGGGTGGTATGTTCGGATCGGTTGCATAGCGCCAGGCGATGGTGCTCTGCAGGTGGCACTGCAGGTGGTCGAGGAACACGCGCACCCGAGGCGCCAACTGCTTGCCGGGCCCATGCACGGCACTCAGCGGTGAGGTCGCCAATGCGTGGTCGGGCAGCACCTCCACCAGCCGGCCAGCCTGCAGATCTTCTGCCACATCCCAGATGGATTTTCGCGCAATGCCGGCGCCCTGCACGGCCATCAACTGCGCCACTTCGCCGTCATCGCACAGGGTCATGGCGTTGACCGGTGCGGCAATGGTCCGGCTGCCTTCCAGGAAGCGCCAATGGCTGACCGGCGGGCTGCCGCTGGCAATGCAGTCGTGGCCCTGCAGATCGGCGATGCGGCGCGGCATGCCCCGCCGCTGCAGATACTCGGGGGATGCGCACAGCACCCGCCGGTTGGGAGCCAGTTGCCGCGCCACCAGGCGCGAATCGTCCAGCGCGCCGTAGCGCAGGGCCAGTTCGATGCCCTCGCCCACCAGGTCCACCACTTCATCGCGCAGTGAAAGGTGTACCCGCACCCCCGGATGGGCCTTCTGGAAGCTGCGCACCGCCGGCACCACGTGGCGGCGGCCAAACCCGTTGGGCGCGGTCAGCCGCAGCACGCCGGCCACCACATCCTGGCGCTGCTCCAAGGCAGCTTCTGCGGCGTCCACGGCATCCAGCACGTTCTGGCAATGCACCCGGAAGAGTTGCCCCTCATCGGTCAACGAGGCGCGCCGCGTACTGCGGTGGAGCAGCCGCACTTTCAGCCTGCGCTCCAGCGAGGTCAGCCGCTTGCTCACCACCGCGAGGGATACCCCCAGGTCGCGCGCAGCGGCAGAAAGGCTGCCGCCGTGAACGATGCGCTCGAAGGTACGCAGCTCGTGGAGGTCATCGATCACGGCACTTCTTTCCGTTGGGGCAACAGTTCATTTCCCATATTGCCATTACGGAAAGTCTGCTGCATCCACACAATGGGTTGATCGTGAATGCGCACGCGCTCGCGACAGCTCGCGCGCGATGCTTCACAACAGCCACCCTGCAGGTAGCCAGACCATGAACGACAACTCCGACAAGCCCCTGCCGGCGCTCACCCGCCGTCGCTTTTTCCAGGGCCTGACCCTTATCCCCGTTGCCGCAGCGCTGCCGGGCTGCGCCCCGGGTGCTGCCCCCGGCGAGGCCGCGCCCCGCGCCGATGCAAGCACGCCGTATGCCCCGCAGTTCTTCACGGCGGCCGAGTGGTCCTTCGTGGTGGCGGCCTGCGACCGGCTGATTCCCTCGGACGAGGTGGGGCCCGGCGCGGTGGAATCGGGCGTGCCCGAGTTCCTCGACCGCCACATGCAGACGCCCTACGCCGCCGGGGATATCTGGTACATGCAGGGCCCCTTCCTGGAAGCGCCCAGCGAATTTGGCTACCAGGGCAAGCTGGTGCTGCGTGACATTCTGCGCGTGGGCATTGCTGCATTTGATGCGCAGTGCCGCCAGCAGCATCAGGGCAGGACCTTTGCCCAGCTGGACCACGCCGAGCAGGAAACCCTGCTAAAGGCGGCCGAGGGCGGCAAGCTCGAACTGGAAGGCATTTCCAGCAAGCTGTTCTTCTCAAATCTGCTGGGTGAGGTGAAGAACGGCTACTTCGCCGACCCCAAGTACGGCGCGAACAAGGACATGGGGGCCTGGAAGATGATCGGCTACCCCGGCATGCGCGCCGATTACCTGGATTGGATTGGTATACGGGACAAGGCCTACCCCTTGCCGCCCGTGGATCTGGCTGGACGGAGAGGCTGAAGCACATGGCACTTGTGAAACCGAAGGTCGACGCGGTCATCGTCGGCATGGGCTGGACAGGCGCGATCCTGGCCAAGGAACTGACCGATGCGGGCCTGCACGTGGTGGCGCTGGAACGCGGCGGCGACCGCGATACCCAGCCTGATTTTGCCTACCCCAACGTGGTGGACGAACTGGAGGGTTCGGTACACCGGCGTTATCTGCAGAGCCTGTCGCAGGAAACGGTGACCATCCGCCACAAGACTTCCGATACGGCCGTGCCCTACCGGCAGATGGGCTCCTTCAAGCCGGGTACCGGCGTGGGCGGTGCGGGCAGCCACTGGTCAGGCGCGCATTTCCGGCCTCTTCCGGAAGACATGAAGCTGCGCAGCAACGTGGAAGAGCGTTATGGCAAGGCCTTCATACCGGCCGACATGACCATCCAGGATTTCCCGGTGACCTATGCCGAGCTGGAGCCGCACCTGCACATGTTCGAGCTGGTGTGCGGCACCTCCGGCAAGGCCGGTGTCATCGACGGCGTGGTGCAGCAGGGTGGCAACCCGTTCGAGGGCTCGCGCTCGGCCGAATACCCGCTGGGCCCCAACCCCAACTACCTGGGCGGCGAGCTGTTCTACAAGGCGGCCAAGGAAATGGGCTGGCACCCCTACCCCATCCCGGCCTCGAACGCGTCCGGCCCGTATGTGAACCCGTATGGCTGCCAGCTGGGGCCGTGCAACGCCTGCGGTTTCTGCAGTGACTACGGCTGCCTGAATTACTCCAAGGCCAGCCCGAATGCCTGCATCCTGCCCGTGCTGCGCCAGCGACCCAAGTTCGAGCTGCGCACCCATTCGCAGGTGCTGAAGGTGAACCTGGATGGCAGCCGCAGCAAGGCCACGGGCGTGACATACCTGGATGCGCAGGGCCGCGAGGTGGAACAGCCGGCCGACATGGTGCTGCTGTGCGCGTTCCAGCTTTACAACGTGCACCTGATGCTGCTGTCCGGTATAGGCCAGCCGTACGACCCGGAAAGCAATACCGGCACGGTGGGTCGCAACTATTCCTACCAGAACCTCAACCGGGTGGTGCTGTTCTTCGACGAGACGGTGCAGGCCAATGGCTTCATCGGCATTGGCGGCGCCGGCACCACCATGGACGATCTCAACGGCAACCAGCTGGACAACGCGAAGGCAGGCTTCGTGGGCGGCGGTCTGGTGTGGGCGCGGCAGCCCGGCGCGGGCCCAGTGCGCGGCATCAACGTACCCAGCGGTACGCCGGCCTGGGGCGCCAAGTGGAAGAAGGCGGCGGCGGACAACTTCCGCCACAACTTCTACTACGAGGTGCAGGGGGCATGCATGTCCTACCGGCAGCACTACCTGAGCCTGGACCCAACTTACAAGGATGCCTTCGGCCGACCGCTGCTGCGCATGACCTTTGACTGGCACCCGAACGAGATCAAGGCCTCGCAGTTCTTCGTGGACAAGGCCATGCAGATGAGCAAGGTGCTGGACCCGCTTTCGATGAGCGGCGATGCCAAGAAGGTCGGCGAACGCTACAACATCACCAAGTACCAGAGCACGCATACCTGTGGCGGCGCGATCATGGGTGCAGACCCGAAGACCTCCGCGCTCAACCGCTACCTGCAGAGCTGGGATGTCTCCAACGTTTTCGTGATCGGCGCCAACGCCTTCCCGCAGAACAACGGCTACAACCCCACCGGCCTGGTGGGTGGCCTGGCCTACTGGGCGGCCACGGCCATCCGCGAAAAGTACCTGCCCGACCCGGGCCCGCTGGTGCAGGCTTGAGGACGCGACCATGAAGAAGCTGTTCCTCTGGATCGCGGTGGTTGGCCTGGTCATGTTGCTGGCGGCCCTCGTCTGCGCGTTCGTGCCAACCAAGACCCGTGTACTGACGCAGGGCCCTGCGCCGGATGCTGCACTGATTGAACGCGGCCGCTACCTGGCGGCGGCGGGCGACTGCACCGCCTGCCACACCCGGCCGGGCGGAAAGCCGTTTGCCGGCGGGCTGCCGGTGGCCTCGCCGCTGGGCAACATCTACAGCACCAACATCACCCCGGACAAGGACACCGGCATTGGTGGCTATTCGCTGGATGACTTTGACCGCGCGGTGCGGCATGGCATCGCACCCGATGGCCGCACGCTATACCCGGCCATGCCCTACCCCTCGTATGCGCGCATCACCGACGAGGATGTGCGGGCGCTGCACGCGTACTTTTTGCATGGCGATATCGAGCCGGTCAAGGAAGCCAACAAGCCGGTTGAGATTACCTGGCCGCTGTCGATGCGCTGGCCGCTGGCCATCTGGCGCAAGACTTTCGCGCCGGAGGCGGATGCGGTGGCCTTCGATGCCGGCCGCTACGGCGACGCACAGCTGGCACGGGGCGCCTACCTGGTGCAGGGCTTGGGCCATTGCGGCAGCTGCCATACGCCGCGCGGGTTTGCGCTGCAGGAAAAGGCACTGGACGAATCCGGCGCTGAGTACCTGAGCGGCGGCCAGATCATCGACGGCTGGAATGCGGTGAACCTGCGTGGCAACCCCGCCGATGGCCTGGGCCGCTGGAGCGAGCAGGACATCGTGGACACATTGCAGACCGGCCGCAATGCCCACAGCACCGTGGTTGGCACGCCGATGTCCGACGTGGTGGTGCACAGCACGCAGAAGCTGACCGAGGAAGATCTGCGGGCGATGGCCGTGTACCTGAAACAGTTGCCGGGCAGCGGTCATGACCCCTCTTCGTTTGCTGCCAGCGATGCCACCGCGCGCAAGCTGCAGGCCGGCATCAACGACAGCCGCGGCGCCGAGCTGTTCGTGGACAACTGCGCAGCCTGCCACCGGACCGACGCCCTGGGTTACAGGAACGTGTTCCCGGCCATTGCGGGCAACCCGACCGTGCTGGCGGACGACCCTACATCGGTTGTGCGCCTGCTGATGCACGGCAGTGCGTTGCCCTCCACGGACAAACGCCCCTCCAACCTGGGCATGCCGGGCTTTGCCGAGCGCCTGAGCGATGAGGAAATCGCCCAGCTGGCGACCTTCATCCGCCAGGAGTTTGGCAACACGGCGTCTGCAGTGGATGCGGGCCTGGCCAGGAAGGTGCGGGCGCAGCTGCAGAAGGAGCAGAAACACGCTGCGGCCGCGCACGATCCAACCGATGCTTCTGACGATGAGGCGCCTGCCAGGTAAGCAGAGCGCCAGAGGTGTGGCGCGCCGGGATCAGCCCCGGCGCGCCTCAGAAGTAGAAGCCGATGTTGACGTTCAACCGGGAGCGCCACCGCGAGGGTCCGCCATCATCGATGCCGATGCCTTCGCCACCGGCAAACCACATGTCGCGGCCTGCAATCCAGTCGACGTAGGTGGTCATGATGCCCTTCTGCAGGCTGCAGCCGGTGACGTTCTGCCATGAGTCGCGGATGCCGGCGCCATGCCCCACCGGCCGCGCCATGCTGAGGTTGTTGTAGCAGGTCAGGTCATCGAGCCTGCCCTTTCGCGCAAACGAGTAGGCGACATTCGCGCTCGGCACATCGGCCTGCGCCGCAATCTCGAACGGCGCCTGGAAAGCGGACATGGCGATGCGCTCACCGGGGACGTCGTAGCGATAGCGCGCCCACTGCAGCTGCGTCGTCCAGCCATCGCGCTTCCACTGTGCGTGCAGTGCTGCGCCCTGGTGGCCATGATGGCGGCGCGTCTGCGTGTTCTGCACCTTTCCCGCAAAGGCCGATGCGCCCAGCAGCAGCTCGCCGCCTGCCCAGGCATGCGCCTGCTCTACCCGTGCATGCAATCGCTGCCGCTCGCGGTACGGCAGCGCATCGGTCTGCGCCACATCGAACGAGTAGCGGTCATAGCGGGCACCGGAGCCGTATTCGTCGCCGGAGAACCAGCCGAAGTGCCAAGTGGTATCACCACTGTTCTGGACCAGCACCAGGCCGGGGTCGTAGTCATCCTCGATGCCCAGGTAATAGCCAGAACCAAACCAGAAACTCTGCGAGACCGTAGGCAGCAGCCCGAACGGCACCTGCTGGATCCCGGCCTTCAACTGGGTCTGCTCGGAGAACTGCCAGCCGGCATAGACGTGGTGCACGGCGTGGAAGCCGTCGTACCAGCGGTACTGGGCGGAGAATGAAAAGGGGCCTGCCCCGGCGTCGAGGTCTGCACGCAGCAGTTCCAGCTGCAGGCGGCTGGTGGGCGCGTAATCGAGCCAGCCATAGTTGAATCGCACAGCACCACCGGGCTCGAAATAGGGCGCTGCATCCGGGCCGCGCCCTGATGCACTGGTCTGAAATGCGATACCTGCCAGCACGCTGGCGGCAATAAAAGAAAGGGCTTTCACTATGGCGCTACCGCCTCCCTACTCTGCGGGGAAAGCACACCATTCTGCTGCTTTAGCGATGAAGGTCGCGTCTTACGCCAGGGTCGGGCCAGGGCCCGGCCGCCCACGCTGGTCACGGCAGCGGTCCGAGCAGTAGCGCACGCTCTCCCAATCCCGCGCCCATTTGCGGCGCCAGGAAAATGGCCGGCCACCGGTCGCGCAGATCTTCTGCGGCAGGTCTGCTCGCTTCTTCATTTTTGCCATAGTCCCTCGCCTACGCGGCGAGGACGGAATCGGATGCATCCAGAGCGATCTTTGCCGCGTAGACGTTCACGTAGTCAACGCCCCTTCCACCATGAATCCGATGTCCCTGCCCTCGCCTTCCCAACCGATGCCACCTCGTCCGCTCGGGAGCGCCCCGTGACCCGCCTGCGCCTGGTGCTGGGTGACCAGCTCAATGCCGCCCACGCGTGGTTTGCCGAGCGATCGGATGAGGTGGTGTATGTGCTGATGGAGATCCGCCAGGAGACGGATTATGTGATGCATCACGCACAGAAGATCCTGGCCATCTTCGCTGCGATGCGCCGCTTCGCCGAGCAGTTGCGTGAGGCGGGGCACCGGGTCTGGTACCTGGCCATCGATGACCCCGCCAACCAGCAATCATTGCCCGCCAACCTGACCTGGTTGCTGCACCAGCACGGGGCCAGTCAGTTGGAATACCAGGCGCCGGACGAATGGCGACTGGATCAGCAACTGCGCGATTACGCAGCGCAGCAGGCCATCGCAGTGCGTTGCGTGGACAGCGAGCACTTCCTGACCACGCGCGACGAAGTGGCGCAGTTTTTCGGCAACCGAGGTGGCGAGCGCTGGACGATGGAGGTGTTCTATCGCCACATGCGGCAGCGCCATGGCGTGCTGATCGAGCCCGATGGCGGGCCCGGGGGCGGCCGCTGGAACTTCGATGCCGAGAACCGCAGGCCCTGGCCGGGCGACCCAGCCGAGCCGCCGGACCTGCGGCCCTGCCATGACCAATCCGCACTGTGGCAGACGATCCGCGATGCCGGCGTGGCCAGCTTTGGCGATCCCAATGCAGATGCCCTGCGTTGGCCGCTGGACCGCACCGAAGCTCTGCAGCAGCTCGACGCCTTCATCGAACATGGCCTGCCGCATTTTGGCGACTACCAGGATGCAATCAGTGCGCAGGCGTCGCGCCTGTTCCATTCGCTGCTGTCGTTTGCCTTGAACGTAAAGATGCTTTCGCCTTGGGAAGTGATAGTCCGGGTGGAGCTGGCGGGGCGCGAAGGCCGTGCGCCCATCGCGTCGGTAGAGGGTTACATCCGCCAGATCCTGGGGTGGCGCGAGTATGTCCGGGGCGTGTACTGGGCGCAGATGCCAGGCTACGAGCGCAGCAATGCCTTCGGCCATGACCGTCCGTTGCCGGAGTGGTTCTGGACCGGCAACACGCGCATGGCCTGCGTCCGCGCTGCCATCGGTCGCTCCCTTGCCAATGCGCATGCCCATCACATCGAGCGACTGATGGTGATCGGCAACTTCGCCCTGCTCGCCGGCCTGGACCCACATGCCCTGCACCATTGGTACCTGGGCATCTACATCGACGCGTTTGAGTGGGTGGAGCTGCCCAATACGGTGGGCATGAGCCAGTTCGCCGATGGTGGCCTGCTGGCGACCAAGCCCTACATCTCCGCCGCGGCCTACCTGCATCGCATGGGAGACCATTGCGGGCGATGCCCGTATCGCCAGAACCAGCCCACTGGCCCCAGGGCCTGCCCATTCAATGCGCTCTATTGGGATTTCCTGTCCCGCAACTCGGCGGCACTGAGCGGCAACCCTCGCCTGGAGATGCCCTACCGGCAGCTGGCGCGGATGCCGGCCAGCCGCCGCGACGCACTGGCCCAGCAGGCTGACGCACTGCGGCGCAACCTTGACGCGCTGTAGCCGTTCTGCGCGACGCAGCCAGTGCAGTCCAGCGCCCACACTCCAAGGCGCGTGGGCGTCGGACCGAGTATCCCCCTCCGTCCCACCCTGCCCCCTCAGCGGGGCGCCAGCAGCCTGGACAGGCGATCGGGCTGATCAGCCTGGCGCACAAGCCTCGGATAGCGCAGCGGACCGCGGTAATCCAGCACAACATTGGATGACTGCTGGTCCTGCTCGATCTCCAGCGCTACCGGGTGCTGCGCCGAGCGCCGGGCTGCCGCCAGCAGGCCGGCAGCGGTATAAGGCTCCCCGTTGACCTTGACGATGCGCGTACCGGCGCGCAGGCGGGCACGGAATGCGGGGCCGTTCCACACCACGCTGCGGATCACGCCGTTGTCGCGCGCGGCGATGCCGATGGAGTAGCTCAGATCGGACACGCCGGCCTCGTCTTCGCTCGCGGTGAAGGCTGCCGTCGGCGTCTCCGTGTACACCAGCTTCCAGCCCATTCGGTTCAGGCCTTGCTGCGTGTCCAGTTCATCGTGCGCGTCCAG
The DNA here is from genome assembly GCF_024499815.1 of Stenotrophomonas testudinis. NCBI lineage: Bacteria > Pseudomonadati > Pseudomonadota > Gammaproteobacteria > Lysobacterales > Lysobacteraceae > Stenotrophomonas > Stenotrophomonas testudinis. The sequence goes on from NZ_JAMOKY010000002.1 coordinate 99,859, forward strand.
CCAGCTGCGCAGTATCCCTGGCCAGTCGGCAGGCGCCACCGCATTCAAGGCGATGCACACATCTTCGAAAGTGTAGGTGCGCGTCGGACCGTCCGGCGTGGCGCCAGCGAAAAACCGTGCGGCGAAATCATCGATGCTGCGGCGGTCATGGGTCAGCTCGCGCAGCCGGGCATCCACCGCCAGCCAGAGCATGACCCCTTCGGAATAATAATCCCGCCGCCGCTGCCAGTCCCGCCACGGCACCGCCTGCCGCAGCATGAAAGCCGGATAGTTGACGTCGTCGGACAGCGGGCGCCATGCGCGACCAGGCCGATTGGCAATCTCCGCTGCCTCGATGGCAAGGCGGTCGCGCAGCTCGGCGGGACTGAACTGCCCCGCACGGGTAGCCAGCACCCGCCCCCAGAATTCGGTCTGCCCTTCGTACATCCACAGCAGGCTGCCGGACACCGGGACGTTCGGGGTGGGCGCCCAGAGATCGGCCGGCGTTCGGTGGAAGCCGTTCCAGGCATGGATGACCTCATGCGCGATCAGATCGCGGAACAGGATCTGATCGTCCCACGCTTGGAAGTGGGACGACGACAGCTCGTTTTCGCTCGAAGCACGGTGTTCGGTGCCACCGGTCGATCCCTCGTCACTGAGCCGGGCCAGGATCTCGTAGCGGTGAAACGGCGCGGGGCCGAAAACATACCGCATCTGCGCGACCAGCCTGCGCAGTTCGGCCACGCGCGCAGACGGCACCTCCAGATCGCCGGGACGCAGCGCGACGATGTCGAGCGATACGGGCGGCATGCCGTCGCCGTCCAACGGCACCCGTGCAGCATGCCGCCCCGCCAGCACGGGCGAGTCGAGCAGCGCCTCCAGCGATGTCGTCCGGAAGGCCAGGGTCGTCGCCTGGCTGCGCTCCGGCACCAACGAGGTGAAGGCACGCATCCCGGCGGGCAGTGTGAGGGTCGCCGCCATGGGGATGTTGCGCGCGTACCATCCGGCGGGATACACCACCAGGCGCTGCCACGGCACGCTGACGATGTCCGGCGTCAGCAGGTTGCCCGCGTTGACCATCTGGAACGTGACGTCGATCGCCAGCGTCCCTGCGGGAACCTGCACATGGAAAGCGTGTGGTTCGTACCCGTCCCGCTGCCATGCCAGCCGCTTGCCCGCCGCCGTTATCTGCAGCCCGGCCAGATCGGTGACCGTCAGGCTCGGCCCATGGCTGGCCGCCTCCCAGCGCGGATACAGCAGCGTCATCTGGCCCGCCCCGGCAACCGGGATGCGCTGGCGCACCGTGAACAGCCTGCGCTGCACATCCGTGGCGTCGACCTCGATCTCGATGACGCCGGAAAATGCCTGATCGACCGGCTGCGGCACCCGTACGGGCGAAGCCACGTACCGCGGCCCCGCATCGGAACGTGCAAAGGCAGGGCTGCAGACGCCTGCAAGCGCGAGGGCAACAAGCACAGCGGGTGACAACGACGGTTTCATGTGATTCCTGGGGCGACTGGCGACTCTTTGCCGCAGACAATGGCGGTGCGCCGCCAGGATCGCGCCTGCCCAAAGTAATCCGGCCCATGACGTGGCCACGGCGTACCTGCACCTGGCCTTGTCGGCGCAGTGGCTACACTGCCCTCCCTGCCGTCCAGAGAGCATTCCATGCCCACCCTCGACAAGCGAGCCGGGTGCGCCCTGTGCCGGGACGCCCCTGCGCTTGGATTCGATTTCAGCTATGCGTTCCAGCCGATCGTGGATATCCGTTCGCGCGCGATCTTCGCGCACGAGGCACTGGTGCGCGGCCCCGACGGCGGGTCGGCCCATTCGGTGCTGTCGCAGGTGGGTACGGAACACCAGTACGCGTTCGACCAGGCGTGCCGGGAGAAGGCAATCCGGACCGCGGCCTTGTTGCAGATGCAGTCCCTTCTCTCGATCAACTTCCTGCCCAACGCGATCTACCGGCCCGAGGTGTGCATCCGCTCCACGCTGGAAGCGGCGCGGCGCCACGGCTTCCCGATCGAGCGCATCATCTTCGAGACGGTGGAAGGCGAGGAAATCAACGACGGCAAGTGGCTGGCGGAAATTCTGACGGAGTACAAACGCATCGGCTTCAAAACGGCGATTGATGATTTCGGCGCCGGTTTTGCCGGGCTCAACCTGCTGGCCGACTTCCAGCCGGATATCGTCAAGCTGGACATGGCGCTGGTGCGCGGCATCCACCAGAGTCCGTCGCGTCGGGCCATCGTGGCCGGCGTGGTCGGGATGTGTGGAGAGCTCGGCATCGAGGTCATTGCCGAGGGCATTGAGTTGGCTGACGAGGCACGCTGCCTGTCCGATCTGGGTATCCGGTTGATGCAGGGGTATTGGTTGGGGCGGCCCTTGTTTGAAGACATCACGTCGGAGGCCGGGGTTCCATGGCCCTGCTGAGTGCTCTCGGCGGGGCCCGGCTGCGTAACGGCATTTTCGCTGTGCGCGTTTCTGCTGTCGGTTGGCTCATCCACGCATGGCGTGGATCTACTGGGTACTCTTCACCGGAACATGGCCGATCTGCGGAGCCTGCACGATGCTGACCCTATGGAAACTCTATCTGGGCCGGATGACGCGGCGGATGTGGTTCCGCTCAACGCTCTATGGTGCCATGGGCGTGGTCACTGCCCTGGCGGGCGCGTTCCTGAAGTTCCTCATTCCGGCCGGACTGGCCACGCGCATCGGTGCTGATTCGGTCGGGAACATCCTTGGCATCCTGGCCGCGTCCATGCTGACAGTTACGACGTTCTCGCTGTCGACCATGGTTTCGGCGTACGGCTCGGCCTCCAATAGTGCGACGCCCCGGGCTGCGCGCCTGCTGATCGAGGACAGCCGGGCGCAGGGCGCGCTGGCGACCTTCATCGGTGCTTTCCTGTTCTCCATCGTTGGGCTGATCGCGCTGAGCACAGGCCTGTATGGGGACAGCGGTCGGCTCGTGCTGTTCGGTGCGACGGTAGGCGTCATTGTGATCATCACCATCACGCTGCTGCGTGCCATCGAACAGTTCTCGCGGTTCGGCCGACTGGGGGAGACCATCGATCTTGTGGAACGTGCAACGCTGGCCGCAATGAAGCGCCGCGCAGCCGACCCACTGCTGGGCGGTGCGCCACCCCAGCCCGCCAGTGCCACCGCGATGCGGCTCTCGGACCAGCGCATCGCCTATGTGGAGCATATCGACATGGCGCGGCTGGAGGCCCTGGCCATGGAGAAGACCCTGCGCATCCATCTGCTCTGCCAGGTCGGTACCTTTGCCTCGCCGGACCGTCCGCTGATGGAGGTCGAGGGTGAGGTCAGCGAGGAAACGCGCCTCTTGCTGCTGGCGACGTTGAGCTGCAGCGATGCGCGGGCCATCGACGATGATCCGCGCTATGGCCTGGTCATCCTCTCGGAAGTGGGGCAGCGCGCAATGTCCGCATCCATCAACGATCCCGGCACCTGCATCGATGTGATAGGCACGTGCGTGCGGCTGCTGCACCGCTGGGCCGAGCTGCGCCAGGACGCTACCCACGCTGAGGTGCGATACCCGCACGTACACGTCGCCCCCTTGCAGGCCAGCGACCTGTTCGATGATGTCTTCACCCCCATTGCCCGCGACGCCGCAGGCTCATTGGAGGTCAACATCCGGCTGCAGAAGGGCTTTGCCGCGCTGCAGCTGGCGCCCGATCCGGACATCGCCCGCGAGGCGCGCAGGCATGCCCAACGGGCAATGGCCCGTGCGCTGGAGCGGCTGACCTTCGAGCCCGACCGTGAGGCGCTGCTGGCGTCAGCGGTGGTTCCAACGCCTCAGCCAAACGCACCCACAGCGGCAGGTCGATGATTGTTGCAGGTGCGCACCGGCCGCGGGCGGAGGCCGGCGCTCCGGGCTCTAAGCCAGGCCGACAGAGGCCGGTCGTGGGCGCGCAAGGCTGAGATACGCGGCGGCAGCCATTGCGATGGCGATCATCACGCAGGCCACCGCAAAGGCAATGCTGATTTCGCCGGACCCTGCCCCATCCGGTGCCAATGCGAAAAAAACCCCGCCCACCAGTGCGACGGAAAGCGCGGCACCCATCTGCATGGCCGCGGTGATCGCACCGGCGGCCAGGCCTGCCCAGCGCGGTTCCACCCGGTCAACATTGAGGCGCACCAGCGCCGGCAAGGCAATGCCCTGCCCGATGCCCAGCAGAAGCAGCGGCCCGACGAGCCAGCCGGGCTTGCCGTAGACAGCGAGGCCGGCAACGGCCAGCAGGGCCAGCGCTTCCACGCCCATGCCGAAGGCCGCAACCCGCACACCCAACCAGCGCGACAGGCGAATTCCACAGCTCGGACCAAGCAGTTGTCCGATGCCCAGCGGCAGGATGGCCAGGCCTGCGGAAAGCGCGTCGCGATGCAGGCCGGCTTGCTGGTACACCGCGAACGTCAGAAAGAACGCGGCCAATGCATAGAAGCACACAGCGGCAAGCAGTCCGCGTGGTAGGCCCGAGGCGATGGTGAGGGCAGACGGTGGCACCAGCGGTGATGCGCCCATGCGCTCCAGGTGTTTCTGGTACCGCCAGAACGTCGCGACCAGTGCCGGGCTGGCTGCCAGCAGAACCAGGCTCCACCATGGCCAGCCTCGCTCGCGGCCTTCGATGAGGGGGACCACCAGCGCGAGTGCGGCCAGCGCCATCAGCACGGCGCCCCGGTAGTCCATTGTCCGCGCGTGCCCTGCCCGCGTTTCGCGAACCAGCAGCAGGGCTGCGGGAGCGGAAAACACAATGACCGGAAGATTGATGAGGAAAACGCTGCGCCAGCCGAGGGTCAGCACATCCACCGAGACCAGCCAGCCGCCAAGCAACTGCCCGCCAACCGAAGCGATACCGAAGGTGGCGCCATACAGCCCCAGCGCGCGCCCCTTCTCTGCCGGGGGAAACAACGCGTGGATGGAGGCGAGTGACTGCGGCGCCATGACTGCCGCGGAAATACCCTGCAACAACCTGCCGGCCACCAGCATGGCGGCGGAGTCAGCCAGCCCGCAGATGGCCGACGCGAGCCCGAACCCCAGCATGCCACCGACGAAGGTGCGCCGACGCCCATGGATGTCACCCAGGCGCCCACCCAGGATGAGCGTGACGGCGTACGCCATGGCATACACCGACACGACCAGTTGGGTGACATCTGCCGATGCATGCAGATCGGCTCGGATGGTAGGCAGCGCCACGTTGACGATGAAGAAGTCCAGCGGCGGCAACAGCGTGCCCGTCAGCAGCACCGCCAGGGCCGGCCAGCGGCGCGCGTCATGCACGCCTGGGGTCTGATCCACGTTCACCGATTTCTCCTTGGGTGATTCAGACCTGCGCGTATCAACGCATGCCACCCGAGCCGAGAATGTTTTCGCCCGTCACCCAGCCCGCGTCCGCCGACGCGAGGAAGGCAACGATCGAGGCAATGTCGACCGCTTGACCGATCCGGCCCAGCGGTGTCTGCTGCTCGTTCCAGGTCTGGAAGTCCGAGCCCATCACGCCATTGGCATGCGTACCCTCGGTCTCGATCAGCCCGGGATTGACCGAGTTGACGCGGATGCCGCGCGGGCCCAGTTCGCGGGACAACACGCCGGTGATGGCATCGATGGCGCCCTTGGTGCCGGTATAGATGGCGCTTTCTGCCGGCAGCACGCGGGTGACCACAGAGCCGATATTGATGATGCTGCTGCCCTCGCCAAGGAACGGTACGGTGGCCCCGGTCACCAGCAGCGTGCCCAGCACGTTGAGGTCGAACTGCTGACGATACAGTTCCTCGGTGGTGTGCTCGATCTTGGCAAACCGGTACATGCCGGCGTTGTTGACCACGATGTCCAGCCTGCCGAAGCGGTCAAGCGCCGCCGCAACCAGCGCATCCACGTCGTTCTTGTTGCGGACGTCGGCGCGAACCGCGGCTGCAGATCCGCCGCCGGCCTCGATGTCCGCAACAAGGGCCGTGGCCGCATCTTCCGCGGAGGCGTAGTTGACCACGACGCGTGCGCCATCGCTGGCCAGGCGACGAGCAATGCCTGCGCCGATGCCCTTTGTAGCGCCGGTGACCAGTGCGACTTTTCCGTTCAGTGTGCCCATTGCGTGGCATTCCGATTCCTGCTGCCCCGGTATGGGGCGGGGAGTGCATGGTGGGCCTTGCAGGATTGCTTGGGCAGTGACACTGCTGCATAGTTCATGTTCATTTTTGAACGGGTGGGCCTGGCCGTGGAATGGAGTGACATCCGCGTTTTTCTGGCAGTGGTCCGCAGCCGCTCCCTCGGGGAGGCCGCCCGCAGCCTTGGCGTCAGTCACCCCACGGTGGGCCGGCGGGTCAAGGTGCTGGAAGACGAGGCCGAGCAGCCTCTGTTCCGCAGGACGAAGGACGGCTTGGTCCTGACCGACTCTGGCGATGCAGTGCTTGCACTGGCGGAGTCGATGGAGGCGTCCGCACTTGCAATGGAGAGGCGCCTGGCGGGACGCCAGGAGCGGCTGGAGGGAACCCTGCGGATCTCTTCGGCCGACTGGTTTGCTGCCTATGTGCTGGCGCCCAGCCTGGCCGAGCTGGCGCAGCGCCACCCGGGCTTGGTGCCGGAAGTCATCGCCAGCTACCGGCTGCTCGATCTGTCCCGCCGCGAAGCGGATGTTGCGTTTCGCATCGTGCCGTTCAGTGAACCGGATATCGTCCAGCGCCGGCTGATGACCATGCCTTATGGGCTGTATGGATCAGAGGCGACGGTGCGCGTGGTGGCAGAGGATCCGCGTGCGGCACGGCTCATCCTGATGAACTCGGCGCAGGCCCACTTCCCCGACGTGACTTGGCTGATCGAGACCTTCCCGCAGTCGAAACCGGCGTTCACCAGTACCAGCCGCAGCGTCCAGGCGCAGATGTGCGCCCGCGGTCTTGGTGTTGCGGTTTTGCCACGGCCGCTGGGTGAGCAGATAGGCGGGTTGCACCGCATTGACGGCTTCGGGCAGCCACCCGGGCGTGACATCTGGGTGGGCTACCACCAGGATCTGCGCCAGATGGATCGGTTGCGGGCACTGCTGGAGATCGCCGAGAGGTTGCTGCCGAACGCGTGCGCGGTGGCGAGGCGGCCTTCAGGCGCTGACTGATGCGTCGCGACGCCACATCGCCATCACGGCGAGGCGCGCATAACACTGCCGGCCTTCCCCTTCCAGCAGCCCCGTGATCGACCCCACCCCCGATGCCCCTGCGCGCCGGCGCGCAGAACGCGGCCTGGATGGCCTGAATTTCTTCCTGGCAGACGTGCGCGATGGGCTGGGCCCCTACCTGGCCATCTATCTGCTGTCGGTACACGATTGGCAGCCGGCCAGCATCGGTGCTGTCATGACGGTGTCGGCCGTCATCGGGCTGATGACCCAGACGCCTGCCGGGGCCTTGATGGACCGGCTCCACGCCAAGCGGATGACATTGGCCATCGCTGCCGTCCTGGTGACCGCTACGTGTCTGCTGCTGCCGTGGACGAAGAGCTTCGCGGTGGTGGCGTCTACCCAGGCGTTGAGTGCCGTGGCGGCCTCGGTGATTGCACCGGCCATTGCGGCCATTTCGCTGGGCGTCAGCGGGCCGCGCGCGTTTGCGCGGCGCATGGGGCGCAACGAGACCTTCAACCATGCCGGGAACGTGGTGGCGGCCCTGCTGGCCGGTGGCCTGGCCTACCTGTGGGGGCCGACGGTGGTGTTCTACCTTATGGCAGTGATGACACTGGCAAGCGTGGCCGCCACGGCTGCGATTCCGGGAGCGGCCATCGACGATGCGCGGGCGCGCGGCCTGGCTGACGAGCCAAGGCAGGCACACGCTCCCTCCCCCGCGCGGCTGCTGTTGCGGGATCGTCGGTTGCTGCTGCTGGCCTCGTGCAGCTGCCTGTTCCATCTCGCCAACGCGGCGATGCTGCCGCTGGTCGGGCAGAAACTGGCGATGAGCAGCCCTGGACTGGCGACCACGCTGACCGCCGGCTGTATTGTTGCCGCACAGCTGGTGATGATTCCGGTGGCGTGGCTGGTGGGCGCGCGTGCTGATCGCTGGGGCCGACGACCGCTGCTGCTGGCGGGTTTTCTGATCCTGCCGATCCGTGCTGTGCTCTACCCTCTGTCCGATGCCCCGGCCTGGCTGCTGGGCGTGCAGCTGCTGGATGGCGTCGGCGCGGGCATCTTTGGTGCGCTCATCCCCGTCATGGTGAGCGACCTGAGCGAGGGGACCGGGCGTTTCAACGTCACCTTGGGCGCGGTCACCACGGCATTCGGGGTAGGCGGTGCGCTGAGCCCGGCTCTTGCGGGGCTCATCGTGCAGCGCGAAAGCTATGATGCCGCTTTCCTGGTGCTGGCGGTGATCGCCACGGCGGCATTGCTGCTGGCGCTGAAGGTACCGGAGACACGGAGTGCGCCGGGAATTGAACGCTTATGAGGTCTGGTTAGTACATGCACGCTGAAGCTTCGTCGATCATCATCTGGGCCGCCGTGGCAGTGACCATTGCCGGCCTGTTGTTCCGCCCGTTGCGCATTCCCGAATACGTCTGGGCTGTGGCCGCCGCGCTGTTGCTGCCGCTGACCGGGTCCCTGCCGGTCGCCACCTTCGTGGCTGCGGTGGCCGAGGGCCAGGATGTCTACCTGTTCCTGGTGGGCATGATGCTGCTGGCCGAGCTGGCACGGCGCGAAGGGGTGTTCGACTGGTTGGCGCTGTATGCGGTGCAGCATGCGGCCGGCTCGGGGCGGCGCCTGTTCGATCTGGTGTTCCTGGTCGGCACGGTCGTGACAATCCTTCTGTCCAACGATGCCACGGCGGTGGTGCTTACTCCTGCGGTGTACGCGGCATGCCGGGTGGCCGGGGTCACGCCCCTGCCCTATCTGTTCGTCTGTGCATTCATCGCCAATGCCGCCAGTTTTGTGCTGCCCATTTCCAACCCTGCCAATCTGGTGGTATTTGGCGCACATATGCCGCCCCTGCTGGAATGGTTGAAGCAGTTCGGGCCCCCTTCGCTGGCCGCCATCGCCGCCACGTATGCCGTGCTGAGGGTGCTGTACCGGCGCGAGATCGCCCAGCCGATTTCGGTTTCGCCAGCGCAGCAGCCGCTTTCGCGCGGGGGCCAGCTGGCAGCGGCGGGTGTGGTGTTTACCGGGACGGTGCTGGTGGTCACCTCCGCGCTGAATGGACGTCTGGGGCTGATGACATTCTGTGCCGGGCTGCTGAGCGTGGCCGTCGTAGCCCTGGCGCAACGGCGCAGCCCCCTGCCGCTGCTGCGCCATGTGTCGTGGAGCGTGCTGCCGCTGGTGGCGGGTCTTTTCGTGCTGGTGGAGGCGGTGGCGCAGACCGGGGTGATCCAGCAGGCGGCGGATGCACTGGAGACCCTGGCGCGCAGCTCGACCAGCCAAGCCGGCTGGGTTGCAGGCGTTGCCGCCGCGCTGCTCAGCAACGTGGCCAATAATTTGCCGGTAGGCCTGGCGGCCGGGTCCGTGGCGCAGGCGGTGGATCTGCCTGCGCAGGTGCGTGCCGCATTGCTGGTCGGCGTGGACCTGGGGCCCAACCTGTCCGTGACCGGCTCCCTTGCCACCCTGCTGTGGCTGGTTGCGCTGCGACGTGAGGGCGAGCACGTGGGCGCCCTGGATTTCCTGCGTGTGGGCATCCTGGTGATGCCCCCCGCCCTGATCGGTGCGTTGCTGCTGTTGTGACCGCGGGTGATTCAGCGCGACGTTGTCGGGGTAATGGTCAGCCAGCCATGGCGACCGGCCTGCCGCTGCTCGACGTAACGCTGTGAAGCCCCCATCCCACGCACCATGCGCTCGATCAGGGCGATATCCGCGGCATCGTCGGTACCCGCATACTGCTCAGGGTCGCGATTGATCTCGGCGCTGACGGCATGCAGTCCGTCGCCCTCGGACACGAAGTGAACCCGGGCAATGCAGACACCGGTCCAGCTCCGGTGCATGTAGAGCGTAGTTCCCTCGCAGTAGAGGAACCACTTGTCCTCCATTTCCAGGGGCAGGAGCCCATGGCGAACGCTGGCCGACTCCGCCGCATCGAGGTGGAAGTCGAGCATCATTACGATATGGCGGGCGGGGAGCGGCCTGTTTTTCCAGTCAACAGCTTTGGCGATGGTGGGCATCATGAATTTTCGGTGGGGTGCCGGCCAGCGGCCGGCACTACCTGGCCCGGAGACAGAGTTTACCCGGCCAGGGTGAAGACCGAGCCCGAGTCTACGCGGATGTTGGCGCCGTTGATGAAGCTGGCGCGTTCGGAGCACAGCAGCAGGACGGCGGCGGCGACCTCTTCGGGCCGGCCGCGGCGCTTGAGCACCATGCCGGGGCGCTCTTCGTCCAGGAAGGTGCGGATGGCCTCCTCGAACGACATGCCCTTTTCCTTGGCGCGCTTGTGCATCATCGCGTCGGTCATCGGCGTATGGATGAAGGCCGGAGACACGGTATTGATCATGACGTTGTCCTTGCCGTACTGCTTCGACAGGCCCTTGGCCAGGCTCAGTACGCCCGCCTTCGAGGCGCAGTAAGGCAGCTCGTCGGTATACGGCTGCACGGCATCTTCCGAGGCGAACAGCACGATGCGACCCCAGCCCTTGGCGCGCATTGCGGGGATGGCCTGGCGGCACATGCGCACTGCACCCATCAGGTTGATATCCAGCGTACGCAGCCAGCCGTTATCGTCGACATCCAGGAAATCGCCGGTGGCGCCGGTGACGCCGGCGGCGTTGACGTAGATGTCGGGGTCACCGAGTTCACTGCGCACCGAGGCCCAGATGCGCTCCACATCCTTGGCATCGGTGACATCACCGGCGACGGCGATGACTTCGCCCAGCGGCGCCAGCTCCTGCAGGGCCTCATCGAGCGTGCCGTCGGGTACGTCGGTGATGGCTACACGTGCCCCAGCCTGCAGCAGCTCGCGTGCGGTCTGTTTGCCCATGCCCGAATCGGCGCCACTGACCAGCGCGATGCGCCCTTCTATTCCGAGATCCATGATGTGTCCTTTGTTGGGGAGAAAGTGGTGCTGCGCGTTGGCAGCGTCTGCAGGAACCGCTCGGCGGTGCGCAGGCCCAGTGCCATCTGGGTCAGCGCCGGATTGGCGGCCAGCGCACTGGGGAAGACGGAGTTGTCGCAGATGAAGAGATTGGGGATGTCGAAGCTGCGCCCGTCGGCGTCCACCACAGCGGTGTCGGGCGAGTCGCCCATGCGGCAGGTGCCCAGGGTGTGGGCCGAGCGCGCGGCGGTGAAGATGCCTGTGGCACCTGCGGCTTCCCAGATGCGGGTCAGCGCGGCCTGGGCGTGTGCGTCCAGTGCGTTTTCGTTGGGGCCATAGCTGAAGTCCACCCGCGCGCGGCGCATGCCGAAGGCATCACGTTCATCGCTGAGGGTCAGCTGGTTCCCCTCCTGCGGCAGGCACTCGCCATTGATGCCGATGCCGGCCAGGTGCCGGTAGGAGGACAGTGCATGCACCAGTGGCTGGCCCCATAGGCCAGCACCCCGGGCGAGGGTGTTGGCCAGTGTGGCCGGCTGCACGCCCAGACTCTGCACCAGGTAGCCGCCGGCGAACGAAGCGTCGTGCGGGCGCACGAAATCCTCTGTGATCAGCGAAGACGGGTAGCCGCGGTTCATGCACATGTCGGCTTCGAAGAAGCCCCACACCTGGGTGGCCACGTGGGCCATGAAGTTGCGACCGACCTGGCCGCTGCTGTTGGCCAGCCCCAGGTTGAGCAGGAGGCGTGGCGTTTCCACGCCGCCCGCGCACAGAAACGCCGCAGAGCAGTTGACCCGGTGCAGGCGATGGTCGCGTTGGTAAATCACTGCGCTGATACGGCCTTGGGCGTCGCGCTCCAGGTCCACCACCCGGCTGCGGTCGCGGATGGCCGCGCCGTGCGCCGTTGCCCACGGCAGCCAAGAGGTATCCATGCTGGCCTTGGCACCATTGCTGCAGCCCTGGTGGCAGGCACCACAGTTATTGCAGGCGTGGCGCACGCCCCAGTGCGCCTGCTGGCGGGCCTGGCTGACCAGCGCGGCGGGCGCATCGGTTGCGATGATGCCCAGCGCGTCGCAACCGCGCTGCATGGCCTGGGCCGAAGCATTTCGCAGCACGGGCGGATAGCCGTACTGACGCGCCGGGTCCCACGGGTAGTGCGCAGGGCCTGATACGCCGATGAAGGTCTCGACGCGCTGCACATACGTCTGCAGTTCTGCCGCTGCGATGGGCCAGTCGGCTCCTTGCCCTGCCAGGGATCGCAGGCACAGATCCCGCGGGTCCGGCCGCGGGCAGAACGCGCCCCAGTGCAGGGTGGATCCACCTACGCCCTGCCCGGAATTGTTTGCCCCGAAAGCGGTAGGGGTCTGGCCTCCACTGAGACGCTCTTCCATCCAGTAGATGTCGGTGGCCAGTTCGTCGGCGAGGTGGTCGTCGGGTCTGAAGGTTCGACCCGCCTCAAGCACCAGCACTGATACGCCGGCCTCGGCCAGACGGGCCGCCAGCGGGGCGCCGCCAGCGCCGCTGCCGATGATGACGGCATCGAACGATTCAGCCTTCCCGTCGTTGCGGTGGGTTCGATTCAGCATGGCAGCTGCCACCCGTCGATGACCCCGGCCTGGGTGTGCTCATAGCCGGGGCTGTGCGCGCCCTTGCCGCCAACAGCAAAGCCGTCATAGCCGACGGCAGCCCACGTCGACGGAAGACTCATCCACGTCCTGGCAAACAATGCCCGCGCATCCTCAAACCAGTGTGCCCACTGCGCGGGGTCCAGCACGGCGCCAGGCGGCACAGCGGCGCTCTGCCGTTGCACCTGCTCAAGCAGTGTGTGCCGTGCCGCGGGCGCAAGCGTGCTGAATCCATTGGCAGCTATATCCAGCTGATCCAGCGCCCGCGCCCATGCGTCCGCATCCGTTGGCAGGTCGGCAAAACGCCAGCCGTCGCTCTCATGGTTCACCAGTGCGTGGCCGACGCGCAGTGCAAGTTCCTCGGCATCTGCGCCGGGTACCAGGCATGACGCCAAGGCAGAGAGCACGGCCAGGTGCCGTGCGGGCAGCGCGGACTCGGGAAGCGGCAGCGGCGCGGCATGTCGGGCCAGCAGGCGGGCCCGCATGCGCGGCGCAACCCGTTCTTCGTCCAGCAGCTGGACGAAGGCTGGCGGCAGTGCACGTGCCGCCAGCGGCAGCGCCCACGCGGCAATGCGCTGGGCCAGCCACTGCGGCTGTTCGATGGGAATCAGGTGCGCAGCATCCGGCACGATCTCGACGCTCGCGTGCACATAATGCGGCGCGTTCAGCGCACGCTGGGCGGCTTCACCCAGGTCACCATCCTCCGCGCCGGCCAGTATCAGCGCCGGCACGTGCAGGTGGGCTGCCTCTTCCTGGCGATGCTCGCAGCTGCCCTGCTTCAGCCAGGCACGCCAGGCGATGGGGTCGGTGCGCAGCACGTCGAGGATGGCGGCTTCGCGGGTGGCACCCTGCAGCGGTCGATGCACGTTGGCGTCGATGAATGCCTCAGCATCGGCCCGTAACGGGCCGCCTTCGGCGAACCAGCCGAGCATCTCCTCGCGGCGTGCCTCTTCCATGGGCTCGGGGCATGGGGGCGATGCCGCCACCAGCACCACGCCGGCCAGGCCTGCCAGGCCCTGTACACCGTCGCGGCTGCGGGCGGCGAGCAGCGTTGCGATCTTGCCGCCCATGCTGTGGCCAACGACAAACCAGCAGGTGGGCGCACGCGCGGTGACTTCCTGCTGGAACCAGTCCACGAGGGCATCAATGTCGGTCGCGTTGCCAGCGAGCGTGCCGCCAAAGCCAGGAATGTCCAGAGCAACGCAGTCGAATCGATCGCCGAGGGCGCGGCGCACGGCGCTCCATTCCTGATGGCTTGCGCCCAGGCTGTGCAGCAGAAAAAGGACAGGACGTTGCATGTAGACCTCAGCGTGTAGCGGCGCGAGCATGGTCGTCCGCGTGTCCATGGGGCGTGCATGCAGGTGTCAACGCCGCGCAATGATCACACGGCGTTGAACACTGCCTCACCCTGTCTGCGCGCGCGGCTCTCTAGGTTCGATGCACCCCACGTCTGGATGTTCATCATGTGCACCCCTACTGCTGTTCCGGCAGCTTTGAACGCTTGTCGGAGGGGGCGTTGATGTCGACGTTTCCGGAAGCGAGAGCCCTCCATAGAAGGAAGATCGGTGAGTCGCCCGTCGCGAGTGGGCGCAGGCGCGACGGTGCGCTGCCCATCGAACAGTACTCGGCGCTGGGCGAAGGTCGCTCTGTTGCCCTGACCGGCTGCGACGGGTCCATCGACTGGTGGTGCGCGCCCAACATGGACAGCCCGCCGCTGTTTGATCGCCTGTTGGACGGCGGCAACGGCGGCTACTTCACCATTGCTCCCACCGAGCCCTGCACGGTCGAGCGCCGCTATCGCGATGAAAGCAACGTGCTGGAAACCGTGTTTACGACGGCATCCGGCCGCGCGTCGTTGACGGAGTCATTGAACAGCGGCAACGCCGGTCGGCTGCCGTGGTGCGAGCTGGCGCGCCGCATCGAGGGCCTGGAGGGTGAAGTGCGCTTTGCGGTGCACATGTACCCCAGCACCCGTGCGCAGTCGGCCAGCCCCTATTGTTCCTCCATCGGCGAGCACACGGTGTTCCATGTGCAGCGGCTGCTGGGCGTAGTGATCCATCATCCGGCGCTGCAACTCCACTGGACCGACGAGGGCGCACGTGGCGAATGTGCGGTCAGTGCCGGCGAGCGGGTGACTGTCGCGCTGGTGGTCGGCGAGGACGAGCCGCTGGTGGCACCGTCGGTGGAGGAAGTGGACGGCCGCATCGATCTGACCGATCGAGAATGGAAGGCATGGGCACGAAACGTGTCCTACAACGGCTGGGACCGAGCCACCTTCGTGCGCAGCACGCTGGCCCTCAAGCTGCTGCTGTACTCGCCCTCTGGCGCCATTGCCGCTGCTGCCACGACCTCCCTGCCCGAGCGCATTGGCGGCGACAAGAATTTCGACTACCGCTACGCGTGGGTGCGCGACGCGGGTTACACGATCCAGGCGTTTCTGGCCGCGGGTCTGGAGGCGGAATCCAAAGCGGCATTCACCTGGCTGCTGCGTCAGCTGCGACGCCATGGGCCGAAGGTGGTATTCACTCTGGATGGCGAGATGGTGGAGCCGGTGCAGGAACTGCCCATGCGCGGTTACCGCGGTACGCAGCCGGTGGTGAAAGGCAATCTTGCCGGCGACCAGCACCAGCATGGCATCTACGGTGACATCTTCGAGACCGCGTTCTGTTTCGTGGCGGCCGGCAACATTCTGGATGGGGCCAGCGCAGAGCTGCTTTCCCGCATTGCCGACCTGTGCGCGGACCACTGGCGCGCGAAGGATTCCGGTATATGGGAACTGCCTGAGCTGGAGCATTACACGATGTCCAAGATCAGCTGCTGGCAGGCGCTGGCGCGGGCGGTCGAGCTGGCCGACCAGGGCCAGCTGCCGACCACGTGCCGTGACCGCTGGCAGCGCGAGCGCGACCGCATCAGTGACTGGATCGAGACCCATTGCTGGTCCGATGCCCTGCAGGCGTTCGAGATGTACCCCGGCAGCGGCAAGCTGGATGCATCGGTGGCGCTGGCGGTGCGCTTCCGCTTCGACGGCCGGGACCGCCTGCTGGCCACCCTGCGCGCCATCGACCGCGAGCTGGGCCAGTCGGATTTCCACTACCGCTACTCGGGCATGCCCGAAGAGGAAGGTTGTTTTATCGCCTGCTCCTACTGGATGGCTGAGGCCTATGCGCGCCTGGGCTTCGTCGATGACGCCCGCGCCCGCGTGGATGCCCTGAACGGCGCACTTGGCCGCTGCCAGGGCGTGCTCAGCGAAATGGTGGACCCGGACACCGGCCACTACCTCGGCAACACCCCGCAAGGCCTGAGCCACCTGGCCCAGGTGATGGCCATGGCCACTGTTGAAGACTCCCAGCGCTGCCCCTGAGCGGCCCACTTTCCCCCGCCCAACGATAAGGATCGACCATGAATGATCGTCTGAAAATGCAGGACCCGCGCAGCCAGTATCCGCAGCCGCCCTTCCCCGCCCAGCCGCAGCCCGTCCCGGGCAAGGCCGCAGCCATGGACCCCGTGCCGGACCACGGTGAAACCAGCTACCAGGGCTCGGGCAAGCTGAGCGGACGCCGGGCACTGATCACCGGCGCCGACAGCGGTATCGGCCGCGCTGCAGCCATTGCCTATGCCCGCGAAGGCGCCGATGTTGCCCTGTCCTATCTGCCGTCCGAAGCCTCGGACGCGGAAGAAGTGTTCGCACTGGTCGAAGCCGAAGGCCGCAAGGCGCTGGCGCTGCCGGGTGACATCACCGACCCGGAGTGGTGCAGGACGATGGTCGAGCGCACCGTGGAAGCCTTCGGCGGCCTGGACATCCTGGTGGTCAATGCGGCCCGCCAGCAATATCGCGAAAGCATTGCCGAGCTGAGCGCGGAGGACTTCGACAAGACGATGAAGACCAATCTCTACGCCATGCACTGGATCTGCCAGGCAGCGGTTCCGCACCTGCCGCCGGGCGCAGCGGTCATCACCACGGCATCGGTGCAGGCCTATGACCCCTCGGCGATCCTGCTGGATTACGCCACCACCAAGGCGGGCATCGTGGCCTACACCAAGGCGCTGTCGGCACAGTTGGTCGAGAAGGGAATCCGGGCCAACGTGGTTGCGCCGGGTCCGTTCTGGACCGCGCTGCAGTCTTCCGGTGGGCAGCCGACCGAGGCGGTGACGAAGTTCGGCACGCAGGTGCCGATGAAGCGCCCGGGACAGCCGGTGGAGATCGCGCCGATTTATGTGCTTCTGGCTAGCCAGGAAGGCAGCTACCTGACTGGTGAAGTCTTCGGTGTAACGGGTGGTGCGGGCATCGCCTGAGCAACGTGCGGCTTAAACTGAACTGTTAAGACTGAACGCGGTCATTTTCACGCCGGTTGTGGCAAGGTGCCGGGCTCTGATGGGCCCGGTGCCATTCCGGTGATCCGATCCAACCGAACAGGGAATCGCGTGTCGAACGATCAATTCAAGGGCTTTCCTTCGCCGTCGGTAAGAAGCGAGAACGCGTTGCCGATCGGTGACAAGCGCTCGGACATCTTCTTCAGCGCCGTTGAAACCACGCGGATGCCGATGATCATCACCGACCCGCACCAGCCCGATAATCCGATCATCTTCGCCAACCGGGCATTCGTTGAAATGACCGGCTATGAGCGTGACGAGTTGATTGGCCGCAACTGCCGCTTCCTGCAGGGGCCGGAAACCGATCGTGACGCGATCGCCGAGATTCGCGAAGCCATCGCCGAGACCCGCGAGGCCGCAACCGAGGTGCTGAACTATCGCAAGGATGGTTCGACCTTCTGGAATGCACTTTTTGTGTCGCCGGTGTTCGATGACGACGGCAGGCTGGTGTACTTCTTTGGTTCGCAGCTGGATGTGTCGCGCCGGCGGGATGCGGAGGATTCACTTCGCCAGGCGCAGAAGATGGAAGCCCTCGGCCAGTTGACAGGTGGCATTGCGCACGATTTCAACAACCTCCTGCAGGTCATGTCCGGTTATCTGGAAATGATCACCGGCACCTCGGAGGAGGAGCTTCGACCCGACAGCTTCGTCAGGCGCGCGGCGACGCAGGCGCAGTCTGCCGCCAACAAGGCCGCGGTGCTGACCCAGCAGCTGCTGGCCTTCTCGCGACGGCAGAAGCTGGAAGGGCGGACCGTCAATCTGAATTCGCTGGTGTCCTCCACGGTTGAACTGGCCGAGCAGCGTGTCGGCGCAGACGTGGCGTTGAAGATGGATCTGGCGCCCGGGCTGTGGAACTGCAGGATCGACACGACCCAGGCCGAGGTGGCCATCCTCAACCTGGTCATCAATGCACGCGATGCACTGAAAGGACGCCCGGGCCAGCGCGTGCTGCTGACCACACGCAACGTGGAGGTCTCCAAGGCTGCGGCCGCCAATGAACTCGATCACCTGCCGGCGGGTCGTCTTGTCTGCATTTCAGTGCAGGACAACGGCAGTGGCATGTCGCCGGACATCGTGCGGCGGGTGATGGATCCGTTCTTCACCACCAAGGAGGAAGGTGAAGGTACTGGACTGGGACTGTCGATGGTCTACGGCTTCGTCAAGCAGTCTGGCGGCACCGTACGGATCGCCTCTGAGCCCGGCGCAGGCACAACGGTCAGCCTGTACTTCCCCGCCACGAACGATGCGCTGACCAAGGATGCCGCACCCACCAACATGGCCATGGACCGGGGTGGCAGCGAGCGCATCCTGATTGTCGAAGACCGCGATGATGTCGCCGAACTGGCGCAGATGCTGCTTGAAGCGGGGGGCTACCAGACCCGTATTGCCAACGATGGCGTATCGGCGCTGGCGCTGCTGGAACAGGGCGAGGTATTCGACCTGCTGTTCACCGATCTGATCATGCCGGGTGGCATGAACGGCGTGCTGCTGGCCCGTGAGGCCAAGCGCCGCCTGCCGAGGATGAAGGTGCTGCTGACGACCGGCTACGCGGAAGCGAGTCTGGAGCGTACCGACGCCGGCGGTTCCGAGTACGAGGTGCTGAACAAACCTTTCAACCGGCAGCAGCTGCTGCGCAAGGTCCGGCTGGTCCTGGAGGGGCCGACCGGCGTTGGCTGAGTGTTCGACTGACCTGAAGCGGGCAACCTGCGCTGAACCTCTGCGCAGCGCTCCATTGAGCGTACGCGGTGCGGCACCCACCTGATTCCTGCGCCCGAGCATGGGCGCCCTCAGGAGAAATACATGCCGCACCACGAAAAAATCGCCTTGTCCGGCGTTGTTGAACACGTGTTCGCCCACCGTTTCACCCTGCTGGCAGATGGCCGGCCTTACCTGGCGGATCTAGGGCCCAAGGGCGCCGACGCCTTCACCATCGCGCCCGGCCTGGCCGTCACTCTGGAAGGCGAACGTCGCCCTTCGGAGATCAAGGTGCTCAGCATCGCCCGTAAAGGTGGCAAGCGGGTGGAGATCGAGCACAAGAAGCCGCACCACGGGCCAGGCCACCATGCCGGGAAGCACGTGCAGATAGACCCCGCCGTCGCGCTGGATGCCGTGAAGCGGGCGGGATGGACACCCGCAGGCGAGCCGCAGCGTCACCCCAAGCACTTTGAGGTGCTGGCCCGCCAGATCAATGGCGACTGGATGGAGCTGCATGTGGACTTCGTGGGCGGGATCTACAAGCAGAAGCCCGCGTCCGCGCACAAGTGGGATATTGCCTAAACAACAGAAGCCCCGCGAAAGCGGGGCTTCTGTATATGGCTCAGCCTGCAGACACGGTCCCGCACCGGAACACGGTGAGGCTGCGCGGTGGGGCCAGGAAGTGGCCGGCACCCTGCAGTTCCTGTTCGCTCGCGAGGGCTGCATCCGTGGTCAACAGCATCGACCAGGCGAGCGAGGCGCCCTCGTCGTCCGGAAGGGCGAAATCGACCCCTTCGTGATAGGCGTTGATCACCACCAGCAGGCTCGCATCGCTGGCATGCTCGCGCACGCCTGATACCTGTGCCCTGCCCTCCAGCAGCAGCCCGACCGAGCGCGCACCCGCGTCATTCCAGTCCTCATCGGTCATCTCCCGGCCTGCGGGATTGAGCCAGGTCAGGTCGCGCACATCGGCCTGTTCGTTGTATTGACCGTTGAGGAAGCGGCCGCGGGTCAGGATCGGATGCCTTTGGCGCAGGGCCAGCAGATCGCGGACGAACTGGGCCAGTCGGCCCTCGGTGGTGTCGCGTTCCCAATCGATCCAGGCCGTTTCGTTGTCTTGGCAATAGGTGTTGTTGTTGCCGCCCTGCGTCTGCGCGCGCTCGTCGCCGGCAAGCATCATCGGCGTGCCCTGCGAAAGCAGCAGTGTGGCCAGCAAGTTGCGCATCTGTTGTTCGCGCAGCGCGTTGATCCCTGCATCGTCGGTCGGCCCCTCGGCGCCATGATTGCAGGACGAATCGTTGCTGGAGCCATCACGATTGTCTTCGCCGTTGGCGTCGTTGTGCTTTTCGTTGTAGCTGACCAGGTCGTTGAGCGTGAACCCATCGTGCGCGGTGATGAAGTTGACCGATGCCCACGGGCGGCGGCCGCGCCGATCGAACAGGTCTGCCGAGCCAGTCAGTCGCGTGGCGAACTCGGCCAGCTTGCCTTCGTCGCCCTTCCAGAAGCTGCGCGCGGTGTCGCGGAACTTGTCATTCCACTCTGCCCAGCCCGGCGGGAAGTGCCCGACCTGGTAGCCGCCGGGGCCGCAGTCCCAGGGCTCGGCAATCAGCTTCACCTGGCTGAGCAGGGGGTCCTGGCCAACCGCATCGAGGAAGCCGCCGCGCTGGTCGAATCCCATTGGCTCCCGCCCCAGGATGGTTGCCAGGTCGAAGCGGAAGCCGTCGACGTGCATTTCCTGCGCCCAGTAACGCAGGGAATCGCAGACGAAGCGAATGGCCTGCAGGTTGCTCAGGTTGAAGGTGTTACCGGTGCCGGTATCGTTGATGTAGTACCGCTTGTCTTCGGCCAGGCGATAGTAGGTGGCATTGTCGATGCCCTTGAACGACAGCGTCGGCCCGAGCTCATTGCCTTCGGCGGTATGGTTGTAGACCACGTCCATGAAGACCTCGAGACCTTTCCCGTGCATGGCCTTGACCATGTCGCGGAATTCGTCGCGGTGGCCGCTGGCCAGGTAACGACGCTTGGGCGCGAAGAAGGCCAGCGTGTTGTAGCCCCAGTAATTACGCAGGCCCTTTTCCAGCAGATGGTGGTCGTCCAGATAGGCGTGCATGGGGAGCAGCTCCACGGCGGTCACTCCCAGGCTGCGGATGTAATCCAGTACGGCAGGCTGGGCGAGGCCGGCACAGGTTCCACGCACGTCCTCGGCTACCTCGGGATGGCGCTGGGTGTAACCGCGCACGTGGGTCTCGTAGACGACCGTGCGGTTCCAGGGCGTGAGCAGGTGCTCGTCCCCTTCCCAGTCATAAGAATCTTCCACCACCACAGCCTTGGGCATGAATGGTGCGCTGTCACGTTCATCAAAGCTCAGGTCGCCGTCGGGGTGACCAATGGTGTAGCCGTAGAGCTCATCTGCCCAGGTCAGGTCGCCATCGATTTCGCGTGCGTAGGGATCGAGCAGCAGCTTGTGGTGATTGAAACGGTGGCCTTCAGCCGGGGCGTAAGGCCCATGCACCCGGTAGCCGTAGCGTTGGCCGGGCTTCACCTCGGGAAGATAGCCGTGCCAGATTTCGTTGGTGTACTCGGGCAGCTCGATGCGCTGTTCGTTGCCGTCGTCATCGAACAGGCACAGTTCGACCTTGGTGGCGTGTGCGCTGAACAGCGCGAAGTTGGTTCCCTGGCCATCGAAGGAAGCGCCCTGGGGAAACGGACGCCCTTCGCGGACGCGGGACGGGGTGGCGTAACGGGTGGATCTGACCTGGTCGCGCATGGGGGAGGCTCTGTGTTCCGGCTGCGGGTTTGCAGCCGGGGAGTCGGGAGCATCCCGGTCCTGCTGTAGAGACCATGTGGCGACGACATCACGCGGATTTGCAATGCGAGCCGCGTGCTGAAGCTTTCAGAATCGGGGGCTTGGGGTTCTATTTCCAGGCTGTCTATGGGCGTCCAGAGGTTCGCAGGCTGTCAAATACGCCCTGGCCTATGGCCTGGCGGTTGCTGCAATGCGTGCAGCTGAGCACGGCGCCGCCTGAAATCGCGGTCAGTCCGACCGGCTCGCACGCGACGAAGTCGCTGTCGCAGGTATGGCAGTGCGCGTGCACCTTCACGATGCTTGGCCCCGTTCCGCGGTCATTCTCACCGCGTTCAACCCGCTCCAGTCGAAACCGGCCTGTCTCGCCGGCTGCGCCGCAGCTGTAGTGATTCTCTCGCTCGCACATGGTCTTTCCAGCCGTGATGTCTGCCAAAGCATCCCTGTCGTGGGGAGAACGTGGTGTGCTGCAGCGTTGATCCCCATGTGAAACCACATGGCGCACGGCCGAGCCATTGGGCGGAAATGATCAAGCACGGCCTGACGGGAAGGCGTACATTATCTTCAGAACCTGACCGGACTGATCCATGCTGCGTGCTGTTGCCTATCGAAGCTTCGCTGTGCCGGGCATTGATGCCCCCCGCCTTGAACGCATCGTACAGGGTGCCCAGCGCTTCAACCGGATGGCCGGCGTCACCGGCGCAATGCTGTTCGATGGGTCGCGCTTCCTGCAGTACATCGAAGGGCCTGCGGATGGCATCGAGGGTGCCATCGGCCGCATCAGGGCCAGCAGTGACCATGTACGGCTGCATATGCTGGGTGACACCGTGGTCGAGGCCCGGCGATTTCCGGCATGGGACATGAGTTGCCTGATGCAGACGAACACTGTGCTGGACCGCTTGTTCGTCGCGCCTTGGGGTAGCTTGGGCGGTTCGTTGGATGACGCCGGGAACCCTGTCGGCGGCGCGCTGCTTCTGCGTCAGTTGCTGGGTTGATCCTCGACCGGCAGAGGCAGATCGACGCTGCTGTCTTCCACAGGGTCGAGAAACGCGTCGAGCTGCTCCGCACGCACGCCCTGCGTGGGTGCTGGTGCGGCTGTGATCGAGCCGGAGAACAGAAGTGCCGGAAACAGCAGCAGTGCAGCCAGTATTTTCATGGTGGTCTTCGGTGTGAGTGGAAGCCGCGCAGAGCTGCTGACGCTACGCCCAAACCTGACCCGGAGATCATCCCGATCAAAATGAGCCCATCAGCCCTCAATCCAGGACCACAGTGAAGCGGGGGGCCAACGCGGACGGGACCATGGCGGCCCGCTGCCGCTTCAGCGCAACCAGTCCATGGAAGCGGTCCGTGCGGCGTTGTAGTTTCGCTCTCCACCCCAAGGCTGGATTGAACAAACAGCGCATTCTCATGCTTCTGGCGGGCGGGTTCTGATGGTTTGCCCCAGCCAGCGGCGGGCACTACCGGGCTGCGTTGGGAAGCAGCTGCTCGGCCAGGCCGCGATAGATCGGCACGGGGCAGACCAGACCGGACACGGCGCGGGCGATCAGCACTGTGGCCAGGATCGGCAGCAGCAGGTCACCGCTGTCGGTCAGCTCAAGCGAGATGACCGCCGACGTCAGCGGCGCCTGGGTCACGCCGGTAAGGTAGGCGCACATGCCCAGCAGCACGAAGGCGCGCGGATCGACGGCGGGCATCAGCGCAGCCAGGTTGTGGCCGATGCCCGCGCCCACGGCCAGCGCCGGCGAGAACAAGCCGCCGGGAATGCCCGCGATGTACGAGGCCAGATTGGCAAGCAGTTTCATCAGGCCGAATTCGTGGCCGACCTCAGCATGGCCCTGCACCAGGCTGCGTGCCTGCTCATACCCGGTTCCATACGCACCATCGCCGAATGCGGCGGCCAAGCCGACCACCACCAGGCCGCACGCTGCGGCGAGCAGCACCGGGTGCCGCTGCCGCAGCGTGCCCAGCCAGCGCGGTCGGCCGGCCACGCTGGCCAGCACCATGCGCGCGAACACCCCGCCCAACAGGCCCGCCACCACCCCGCACAGCAGGATGGCCAACCAGGCCTGGCCTAACGGCATGCGTGCAGCCACGTGGCCGAAGTAGGTGTAGTTGCCGAGCAGGCCCAGCGAGACCACGCCGCCCACGATGACCGCGGTCAACAGCGTGCCCGAGAACCGATGCTCGAAGCGCCCGCTCAACTCTTCAATGGCGAACACGATACCCGCCAGGGGCGTGTTGAAGGCCGCCGCGATGCCGGCCGCACCGCCGGCGAGCAGGAAGTGCGACAGCTCTTTGGGATCCTTGAAGCCGAACCAGCGGCCGAACAGGTACATCAGGCTGGCGCCAACGTGGACAGTGGGGCCCTCGCGGCCGACCGATGCGCCACCGAGCAGCGAGAGCGAGGTCAACAGGAGTTTGCCGGCGGACACCCCGGGCGAGAGATTGACCTGCCGGAAGGTCTCATCGGGTTTTTCCAGCGCGGCGATGACCTGGGGAATGCCGCTGCCCCGGGTCGGGCGCAGGGCGCCGCTGGTCAGCCAGGCGAGCAAGGCGAAGATACCGGGTGTGAGCAGCAGCGCCCACCACGGCGAGTGGTCGATGGCGCGCTGGAACAGGCCGAACGCAGCGTCGCTGGCCTTGGCGAACAGAATCGCGACGAGCGCGACGGCCACGGCGCCGATCCACAGCGCGGCGCGGCGACGCCAGGCCTCGCTGCGCAGGTGGCCGGCCAGAGAGGCCTGGATACGGCGGAATGGGTTCATGCGGACCAGTATGGTCAGTCTCGGGCGCCTGGGAAAGCTGGCGCCGTGGCGGCTGACCTTGCGGCATGCGGTGGCTGGGCCGGGAACATCTGGCGCCAGCGACTACCCGTGCTTTGCGTTACAGCCCGAGGTCCGACAGTCCCGGGGGATCATCCGGCCGACACCCCAGCGGCCAATGGAGACCGCTGGGGCGCGTGAGCGGCAGGCGCAATGGCTCCGTCAGGACTTCGGTTCGGGCGCCAGGATGCGCTGCTCTGCGGCCTCAAAGCGGACGCGGACTATCTCACCTGCTGAAGCTGAGGGCTCTAGCCAGCGCTGCGGGGCACCACCAGGCAGTGGCCTCTCAGCCAGCTGACAAGTTCCGCCTTCGGCATAGGCTTGGCAAACAGATAGCCCTGGAAGTGATCACAGCCCAGACCCATCAGCAGGTCGCGTTGCGCCGCGGTTTCCACGCCTTCGGCCAGCGCGCTCATGCCCATCACCTGGGAAATCTCCACGATCTTGCCCAGCAGGTGCTGCGCGCGCTCCTGGGTGGTGGCCTCGTCAACGAAGTTGCGGTCGATCTTCAACTTGCGTACCGGTAACGTGCGCAGCGTGGACAGGCCGGAGAAACCGGTGCCAAAGTCGTCCAGCGCCCAGGTCACGCCCAGTGCTTCCAGCCCCTTCATCTTCTCGATCGTCTCAGCGGTCTCCGCCGACAGCGCCGACTCGGTCAGTTCCAGCTCGACCAACGCCGGATTCACCCCCGCATCGCGGATGACGGCGCTGATCGCTGATACGAAGCCGTCGTCCAGCAACTGGATGGGGCTGATGTTGACCGCCACCCGCAGGTTGCGGGTCTCGGCTTGGCTGGCCCACTGCACCAGCAGCTCGCAGGCCTGCCGCAGCACCTCAAGTCCGATGTCACGGATCGCGCCGCTTTCCTCGGCCTGCGCAATGAAGGCACCCGGCGGCAGCAGTTCGCCGGAAGGACGCCGCCAGCGAACCAGCGCTTCCACGCCAGTCACCACACCATTACCGCGCACCTGCGGCTGGTAGTGCACTTCGATCTCGCCATTGCGCACTGAGCGACCCAGCTCGCGCTCCAGGCGCAGCCGGTTGCCGATGTCCTTGCGGTAGATCGCGAAGATCGCGGCCAGTAGGGTCATCGATATGACCGTATTGGAGCGCGCGCCCCACACGCGGACTTCAATGGGCGGCGACGTGCCGGGGGCCAGGAAATCCAGCGCGCCGATGGCGAATGACGCAAACGTCGCCAGGCAGACCAGCGGGAACACCAGCGAGCCGTAACGCTCGCGCGCATCGAAGGTGAAGGCAGCGCCCGCCGCGAGCGGCAGCATGAACAGATGCCCAGAGCGCGGCACCCAGGCGATCGGGGCATCAATCACCGCCACGCCCACCACGGACAGGAATACGCCATGGGCGACGATCAGCAAAGACGTGGCATCGGCGCGCCGGCTGCGGGCCAGGGCGAGAACGCCGACCGCCATCACGCCGAGGAAGGGCGCGGCCAGCTCGGCGCGGTCAACGTAGAGGTAGCACGCCGTCCAACCCAGGCCCAGGAGAATGCATGAGACGCCGGCAAGCTTCAAAATGGTGCCGATCTTCCTGCGGCGCGGTGCCTCCTGGAACTTCGGCAGGCCCTGCCATTTCCGCGCTGCTCTGTTGGGCATCTACCGAAGCATCCTTTTGGCATCCGGAGCGCGCGTGGTCGCGCCCCGGACGGAGGGTAGCAAAGCCCGCGCCCGGGCCAAATAGTGTCGATTTTCTGGCGCGGGCCCGCTTCATGCGTCCTGCCCCTCATCACGCCTCGTCAACGTCGTTGAACCATTCAAAAGACGCTTGAAATCCGCTGCATCCAACCGGCCTCGATGGGACGTAGAGGTAGGCACAACGCGCTGCAAAAGCTGCCACTGGCGCGTTATCCGCAGGCACCCCTGCATTCATCAAGAGGCCGAACGGCCTCGTCCAGTGAGGAAACGAACATGCGTAGCCAGATCCAGCGTCTTGCCATTGCCGCGGGCATCGCGGTCGCCTGTACCGCACCCGCAGTGTTTGCCGCCGACAACCCGATGGTGGGCGGCGCACCGATGTATGCCAACAAGACCATCGTGGAAAATGCCTCCACGGCCAAGAACCTCAGCACCTTGGTGGCTGCGGTGAAGGCTGCCGGGCTGGTTGATACGCTGAGCGGCAAGGGCCCGTTCACCGTGTTCGCGCCCGCCAACGAAGCCTTCGACAAGCTTCCGGCCGGTACCGTGGATACGCTGCTGAAGCCTGAAAACAAGGCCAAGCTGACCAAGCTGCTGACCTACCACGTGGTATCGGGCACCTACACCTCGACCCAGCTGACCGCCGCCGCCCGCAGCCATGGTGGCACCAGCACGTTGAAGACCGTGCAGGGCGAGCCGCTGACAGTGAAGCTGCAGGACGGCAAGGTCTGGGTGATCGATGCCAAGGGTGGCAAGGCCTCGGTGACGACCGCTGATGTCATGCAGTCCAACGGCGTGGTGCACGTAGTCGACAGTGTATTGATGCCGAAGTGAAAGCGGCCGGCGGAGCCCATGCTCATGCATGGGCTCCGCTCTGCGGCGACAGCGCTCAGTGCGCCTGCTGCGGCCGGCGCGCGTCCAGTGCTTCCTTGATGCGCGCAATATCGCGGCCGCCCGCGTCGGCGAGACGACGGACCTGCTGCCGCTCTTTGCGCGGTAACGGCGCCGCATGATCGTGCGGGGCAGCTTGGACGAGCCGGGCGACCGCTTCGCGCAACGGCAGCTCCGGGTACAACCGCGCGGCACACCAGCGCTCTGCGAAGCGTTTGCCCTGGCGGATGCTGGCAGCTCGCACATCCTTGGTCCGCCACATCTTCTGCCCCTTCATCCAGAGGCGAACGCCCGGCCGTCCATCCGGAATGACCGCGGCTACTTCGCGCGCGTTCCACCACAACGTCCAACGCTCGCCGGTCTGCACCCAGCCAGAGGGGTTGGGTGCGCGCTGGAAGCCTTGATGTGCGGAGGACGCAAGCATGGCGCAGAGAATACGGAGGACGGTCTCACGGTCTGCGACGTCGGCGCTACGGCTGCATTTTCCGCTGCAGCGCCTGCCGGATCCGCTGCGCCGGCGCCCCATCCACGCGGGCCTCCAGTATGTCCGCGAGCTCGGCAAGTGCGCCCTGCTCCACGCCGATGTTCATGCTCATTCCGGTATGGGCGAATACCTGCGCCTCCGTACCCTCGATCACGGACAACATGCCGAGCGTTGCCAGTTCGCGGCTCTGCCAACCCAGGTTGTCGCGCGCGAAGAGGTCGCCGAACAGGTGGGTGCGCAGGTACGTATTGGCCTCGGGCGCGAAATCAAATAGCGGACCCGCCACCGGGGCACCAGCCAGCCGCGTCTGGTTGTCCGTCCCGACCTTCAATAAGGCCTCGCCCTGCGGCGCAGGTGTGCTGGGTTGGCGCCCGGCGTCGTCATGCAGGCCACGCGCCGCGCGTGCCTGCACAACCTCCATCAACTGACCCAGTGCGTTGAGGCTGCGGGGAAAGCCCGCGTAGGCGTACAGCTGCAACAGCACCTCGCGCACCTCGCTGATGCTGAGGCCCTCATCCAGTCCCGCGTCCAGCGTCGGCTTCAGGCGCTCGAAGTTGCCTGAGGCCGCGAACGCTGCAATCGGAACCAGCGCTTGCTGCCGGGGGCTCAGCGATGCAAGGGCCGGCATTTGGTTATGGGATGAGGTGTTCATGGGCAAGGGCTCCCGTGCGTTGGTGGCGGGCAGCCCCGCCAGGATGAGTGTGGCGAGCAGCAGCCACGAGCTGGCTTTAGTGGGCGTTGTACTGGGCGTCGTCCACCTTCTCCATCCACGCCACGTTGCGGCCATCCATCGTGCCGGTCACTGCCAAGTGGGTCATGGCGATACCGAGTGCGGCGCCGTGCCAGTGCTTTACGCCCGGCGGGCACCAGACAACGTCCCCGGGACGAATAACCTGCACCGGCTTGCCCCACTCCTGCACCAGCCCTACCCCACTCCTGCACCAGCCCTACCCCGCTGCTGACCACCAGCCTCTGCCCGGCCGGGTGGGTGTGCCAGGCCGAGCGCGCGCCCGGCTCGAAGGTGCCCAGGCCGCCGGATGCAGGAATGCCGCCCTCGGCCGGCCAGACCGGATCGATCCGCACGCGGCCGGTGAAGTACGCCTCCGGGCCGGACTGCGATGCCTGCTCGCCAGCGCGGGCGATGGTCTGCTGGCCGGCATGCGCGGCAGGCAGCGCCGTGGCGCCAAGGGCGAGCATGAGGATGGGAGTATTCATGGTGTTGGCTCCTGCGTGGAGGGTTCGGCGTAGAAGTTCAGGCGGGCTCGGATTGACTGCGGGTTACCTGTGCCGGCAGCTGGCGTTGACCCGCCGCGGTGCGCCAAGCCAGCACGACAGCCACGCCCAGTACGCCCGCACTGGCGGCGAAGGTGCTGCCGTGGCCACCGTGGTCGTACAGTGCGCCGCCAAGGGTGGACCCCACGGCAATGGAGCACTGCACGACCGCCACCATCAGACCACCGCCGGCCTCGGCGTCATCCTTGAAGGTGTCCGCCAGCCAGCTCCACCAGCCCACCGGTGCGGCGGTGGCGAACAGCCCCCACACCGTGAGCAGTGCGGCGACCGGCCAGAGCTGGGCGCCGAACGGCACGAGCAGCACGGCGATGGCCGCCATCAGCATGGGAATGGCTATCAGCGTGCGGTACAGCCCATACGTGAGTGCGCGGCCGACCAGTACGGTGCCGATGAAACCGGATAGCCCGATGGCCAACAGAACCATCGTTACCGCGGTGGTGCCCGCGTGGGTCACGGTTTCCAGGAATGGACGGACATAGGTGAACAGCGCGAACTGGCCCATGAAGAAGGCACCACAGGCGGCCATGCCCCATCGCACCTGCCGGCGCCGCAGCAGTGCCAGCACGTTGCCTGGCGCGGCGGCGGTGCGTGCAGGCATGCGCGGCAGGCTTGCCCACTGCCATGCGAACGCCAGCGCCGCGACCGGAAGCAGGCACAGGAACGCACCGCGCCAGCCGATGATCCCGCCGAGATAGCTGCCCAACGGAGCCGCGACCACCGTGGCCAGCGCATTGCCGCCGTTGAAGATGGCCAGGGCACGTGGGACCTGTGCGGGGGGAACCAGGCGCATGGCGGTCGCTGCCGACAGTGACCAGAACCCACCGACGACCACGCCGATGAGCGCCCGCCCGGCCATGTACAGCGAGTAGCTGTGCGCGGTGGCCACGACCACGCCGGACACCGCCATCAGCGCGGTGAGCAGCAACAGGACCGTTCGCCTGTCCATCCGCCCTGCCAATCGCGCAATCGACAGGCTGGTGAGCACGGCAAACGCGCCGGAGATGGCGATGCCATAGCCCGCCAGGCCCTCGCTCACCCGCAGGTCGACGGCCAGCGGTGTAAGCAGGCTGACCGGCATGAACTCCGAGGCGATCAGCGCAAACACGCACAGGGTCATCGCGAAGACGCCACCCCAATGTGCGCGTGCCGGTGCGTTGTGGACGTCGGCCATCACGGTGCCACCAATCCCTTCTGGAAGAACGCGGTCAGTCGGTTGAAGGGAACCAGCTGGGTGCGGTCGTACAGGTCCACATGCCCTGCCCCTTTCACCCAATAGAGTTCCTTCGGCTCGCCTGCACGACGATAGGCGTCTTCACTGAACTCACGTGAGTGGGCCTGGTCGCCGCTGATGAACAGCATCGGGCGCGGCGCGATGGTTTCGATATCGTTGAACGGATAGAAGTTGAGGAACTTCACCAGGCTGCTGAACAGCGGCATGGTGGTCTGGTCCGCCTGCTGCCCAGCCGGGGTATAGGCCCCCCGAGGGGTGCGGTAGAAATCGAAGAACTCACGCTGGACGTCCGGCGTCTCCGCGCTGAGTTCGGTGACCGTGCCCGGCACGTAACGTGGTGCGGCACCGTGGAATTCTGCCTGGCGCTGTTCGATGGCGGACTGGATCATCGTCTTGCGCTCGGCCAGATTCTGCGATGCATTGAGGCCATTGCGTGCTGCCGAGCCCATGTCGTACATGCTGACCGTGGCGATGGCCTTGATGCGCGGATCGATCTTCGCCGCGCTGATCACGAAGCTGCCGCTGCCGCAGATGCCGAGCGCGCCGATGCGGCGCGCATCAACGGTCGACTGGATCGCCAGGAAATCCACGGCGGCACTGATGTCATCGGCGTAGATTTCCGGCGCGACCATATGGCCCGGTGTCCCTTCGCTCTCGCCCCAGAAGGAAAGGTCGATCGCCAGGGTGACAAAGCCTTGCTCGGCCAGCCTCTGCGCATAGAGATTGGAGCTTTGCTCCTTCACTGCACCCATCGGATGGCCGACCACGATGGCCGGGTACTTCACCCCGGGTGTGCGGTCCCTGGGCAGGAACAGGTTGCCGGCTACCTTCATCTGGTACTGGTTGCGGAACGTCACCTTCTGCAAGGTGACGCGCTCGCTGCGGTAGAAATTGTCGGCGCCGCGGGAGAGGTCCTGCGCGGACGCCGTCATCGAGCCGGCCACCAGGCCGGCAAGGAGGAGGAAATGCTTCATGGTCGGGGTCTCTTCAGGCAGGAAGCGTGGCGGTGTCCATCACGAAGCGGTACTTCACGTCGCCCTTGAGCATGCGTTCGTAGGCCTCGTTGATCTGATCGGCACGGATCAACTCGATGTCGGCGACTACGCCGTGCTCGGCGCAGAAATCAAGCATCTCCTGCGTTTCAGCGATGCCGCCGATCATCGACCCGGCCAGCGTGCGGCGCTTCATGATGAGGTTGAACACCGCCGGCGACGGATGCGGCGTTGCCGGTGCACCGACCAGCACCATGCCGCCATCGCGCTTGAGCAGGACCAGGTAGGCGTCGAGATCGTGCGGGGCCGCCACGGTATTGATGATCAGATCGAACGATTTCGCGTGCGCGGCCATTTCGTCCGCCGAACGAGACACGACCACTTCATCGGCACCGAGCGCCACGGCCGCGTCGCGCTTGCTCTCCGAGGTGGTGAACGCAACCACGTGTGCCCCCAGCGCATGGGCCAGCTTCACACCCATGTGGCCCAGGCCGCCGATGCCCACGATGCCGACCTTGCTGCCCGGGCCGGCATTCCAGTGCTTCAGCGGTGACCAAGTGGTGATGCCGGCGCACAGCAGGGGTGCGACGGCGGCCAGCTGGTCTTCCGGGTGGCGGACGTGCAGTACGTAGCGCTGGTGCACGACGATCTGCTCCGAATAGCCACCGAGGGTATGGCCCGGCGCGTCGGCGGTGGCGCCGTTGTAGGTGCCAACCATGTTGTCGCAGTAGTTCTCCAGGCCATCGCCGCAGTCCTGGCAATGCCGGCAGCTGTCGACGATGCAGCCGACGCCGACCAGATCGCCCGCTTTGAAGCCCTGCACCTGGGCGCCCACGGCGACCACGCGGCCGACGATCTGGTGCCCGGGCACGCAAGGGTACAGGGTGCCGGCCCACTCGGCGCGGACCTGGTGCAGATCCGAGTGGCAGATGCCGCAGTAGACGATGGCGATCTGGACGTCATCGGCGCCGGGCGCGCGGCGGGCGATGTCGATGGTTTCAAGGGGGCGATCGCCCGCGTGGGCGCCGTAGGCTTTGACGGAGAGGGTCATGGCCGGTGCATCCTGGGATGGGGAGTGGTCACCATTCTGACCAGACCCCATTGCCTTGATTAGCCAATGGAACCTTTTAGGGTCTATTAGCGCTCTTAATCAATCCGTCATGCCACACTGGCCCTATGGCCAGACGCAACCTCAACGATCTCCTTGCCTTCGTCACCGTCGCCCGGGAAGGCAGCTTCACCCGCGCGGGGGCCGTGCTGGGTGTCTCCCAGTCGGCGCTGAGCCAGGCCATCAAGGCGCTGGAAGAGCGGCTGCAGATCCGACTACTGACCCGCACCACGCGCAGCGTCTCGGCCACGCCGGCTGGCGAGCGCCTGCTGGAGGCAATCGGAAATCGTTTTGATGAAATCGAGGCCGAGCTGGATGCATTGACCGAGCTGCGGGAGAAACCCGCCGGCACCGTGCGTCTCACCTGCGGCGACCACGTGCTGCGGACAGTGCTGCTGCCGCGGCTGCAGCCACTGATGCAGCGCTACCCGGACGTGAACATCGAATTCGACGTGAACTACGGCCTGCGTGACATTGTGGCCGATCGCTTCGATGCCGGGGTCCGCCTGGGCGAGAGCATCGACCGCGACATGGTCGCACTGCCGATCGGGCCACCGCTGCGCATGGCCGCGGTAGCGACGCCAGACTACTTCAGCCGGCACCCGGCGCCGAAAGTGCCGGCTGACCTGACTGCGCACAACTGCATCAACATGCGCTTCCCCACCACCGGCGGTCTGTACGTCTGGGAGTTCGAGCGACGCGGCCGGCAGGTGAATGTGCGGGTGGATGGGCAGGCGACCTTCAACAGTTCGCCGCACATCGTTCTGGCAGCGCTGCAAGGCCTCGGCATCGCCTTCCTGCCCGAAGAAGAGTTCGCGCCGCACCTGCAGGAAGGGCGGCTGGTCCGCACGTTGCAGGACTGGTGCCCGCCCTTCTCCGGTTACCACCTGTACTACCCGAGCAGGAAGCAGCACTCTCCTGCTTTTGCGCTGGTCATCGAGGCGCTGCGGGTTGCGGCCGATTGACGACAGACAGGGCCCCGGCAGAACCGAGGCCCCTGTCGCTTACTTTTCCTGCAGGAAGGTCAGCAGGTCCTGGTTGACCTTGTCCTTGTGGGTATCTGTCAGGCCGTGCGGCGCACCCGGGTACACGATCAGCTTCGCACCCTTGATGAGCTTGGCCGACTGGCGGCCGGAGATGTCGATCGGCACAATCTGGTCGTCATCACCGTGGATGACCAGGGTCGGCACGTCAAACTTCTTCAGGTCGGCGCGGAAGTCGGTGGCCGAGAACGCGGCGATCGAGTCGTAAGTGTTCTTGTGGCCGCCCTGCATGCCCTGCGCCCACCAGGCGTCGATCAGGCCCTGCGAGACCTTCGCACCCGGGCGGTTGAAGCCGTAGAACGGGCCCGACGGGATGTCCTTGTACAGCTGCGCGCGGTTATCCATCTGCGCCTTGCGGATGCCATCGAACACTTCGATCGGCAGGCCGTTGGGGTTGTCGGCGGTCTTCAGCATGAAGGGCGGCACCGCGCTGATCAGCACGGCTTTTTTGACCCGGCCGGTGCCATGGCGGCCGATGTAGCGCGCCACTTCGCCGCCACCGGTGGAGAAGCCGACCAGGGTCACGTCGTGCAGGTCGAGGGTGTCGATTACCGTGGCGAGGTCGTCGGCGTAGTGATCCATGTCGTTGCCATCCCAGGGCTGGCTGGAACGGCCGTGACCCCGACGGTCGTGCGCGATCACCCGGTAGCCGTGGTTGGCCAGGAAGATCATCTGCGATTCCCAGCTGTCCGAGTTCAGCGGCCAGCCGTGGCTGAAGGTGACGACCGGGCCGTCCTTCGGGCCCCAGTCCTTGTAGTACAGCTGCACGCCATCGGCGGTGGTGATGTAGCTGGCGGTGCGCACGGTGCTGGTGACGGCGGCCGGCGTGGCCGGTTCGGCAGCCTGGGCGGACAGACCGGCCTGGACCGACAGGGCCAGCGCGGCGGCGGCCAGGGTGCGGGTGATGGTTTTCATGGAGGAACTCGCGTGAGTGGGTGATGTAAGACGTACTGTGCGCCGGTGCGCAGGCGTTTCGATTACGTATGGTCCGTAATACTTGATACATCGTCTTGCACCGATGCGCGGATCAGCGCATGGGACGATTGCGGAAGCGCCTCATGTGCACAGGGCGCTCGTTGGGGCGCCCTGCGGTCCAACGCATTGCTGCAGACAACGGCGTTGTCAGATGTCCTGGTGGTGGTGTGCCAGCGGGGCCACGGGTGCCTCGCCACCGCCCACGAAGTGGCGGACCACGGGGGCACGTTCGCCCTTGTGCAGCGCCCGCAGCGCTTCCTGGATCAGCTTGTCGTCGGCGGTGATGCGTTCGTGCTGGCGAAGGTGTTCCAGCCAGGACGCCGCAACGAAATACTCCAGGTGGATGCCCGGGCTGGCCACATCCTCGACGACACCCCAGACCACCGCACCATCGCGGCGGCGGATGATGCCCAGCTGATGCATGTGTGTGTGGAAGGCCGCGCGGTCTGCGTTGTCGATGCGGTACTCAAGGGTGACCAGCACCGGGCCGCGATCATGCGAGACGGCTACCGACAGCTCCGGTGCGGGCCAGTGCCCGGCCGGACGCAGGTTCATTTCTTCGGTGCCGGCAATGCGCACGCGCCACACCAGCAGGCCACCGACCGCCGCACCGATGGCGGCCACCAGCAGGGCCAGTTCCGGCGAGGTCTGTTGCGCCAGTGCGCCCCAGCTCAGGCCACCAGCGGCCATGCCGGCCGAGAAGATCATGATGTACAGCGCCAGGGCGCGCGCACGCACCCAGGCCGGCACCGACGTCTGCGCTGCGATCTGCAGCGAGGACAACACGGTGATCCAGGCAAAGCCATTGATCATCATTACCGGCGGCAGCAGGTACCAGCTGCGCAGCAGCGCCAGGCCCACCAGGCTGGCCGCCAGGGCGAGCGTGGCCAGCAGCACCAGCATGTCCCGGTCGAGCTTTGCACGCAGCTTGGGCAGCAACAGTGCACCACCGACCGCGCCGATGCCGATGCAGCCCAGCAACATGCCGTACTGCCCTGCCCCGCCGTGCATCTGGCCGCGCACCACTACCGGCAGCAGCGCGTTGGCGGCGGCGGCAAAGAAGAAGAAGCCGACCGACTTGATCAGCACGGCCTGTAGCTTGCCGGCCTTGGTGGCGTAACGGATGCCTGCCTTGAGGCCGGCACCGAAACCTTCCGGCGGCAGGCTGGACGCGGTCGCGTCGCGCTTCCACGCCCACACCACCACCAGCATGGCGGCAAAGGTGATGGCGTTGAAGGCGAACGCGTACATGGCACCGAGCTGGGACACGATGACGCCACCGATGGCCGGACCAATCGAGCGCGCGATGTTGATGCCGATCGAGTTGAGTGCAACCGCCGACGCCAGCATCGGCTGCGGCACCAGTTCGGACACGATCGCGGCCTGGGCCGGCATCGCCATCGCCGCGCCGCAACCCATGCAGAACGTCAGCAGCACCAGCAGTTCCGGGCTGAGCATCTGCAGGTGGGTCAGCACGGCCATCACCAGTGCCACCAGCAGCATCCAGCCCTGGGTGACTATCAGGTACCTGCGGCGGTCGACGATGTCGGCAAGCGTGCCGGCGGCCAGCGCCAGCAGCACGATCGGCACCGTGGTGGCCGACTGCACCAGGGCCACCATCAGCGGCGAGCCGGTGCGCTCGGCCATGACCCAGGCCGCGGCCACGTCATTGACCCAGGTACCGATGTTGCTGGCCAGGATGGCCAACCACAGTGATCGGAACATGCCGATCTTCAGCGGGGACCAGGCACCGGCCTGGGGAGAGTTCTGTGATGCGGTTGCATTCACCATTGCCATGCTCCAACGATTGAGGCGAACAGCGTGTCCTGGCCGCCGGCCTGCTTCAGCGCAGGACCCGCATCCATCCAGGCCAGCTGCAGCTGCCATTGCCAGTGTTCGCTGGCTTGCCAGCGTGTTTCGGATTTGTATTGATTGCCGATGCGGCCGGAACCGCCTGCCGTACCGGGCAGTGCCACAAGCGGCGCCGGCGTGGTGTAGACCGCATCGGCGCGGCGGTGCTTCCAGGCCAGCTGCACGCCCAGTTCGGTGGTCACCGTTTCATGCAGGCGCAGGGCCAGCGTGGGCTGGATGTCCATCAGGTTGGCCGGGGCCAGCAGGCTGGCTTCGCTGAAGTACGCCGACTTCGGGTACAACGCATTGAACGTGCCCAGGCGACCATCGTGCAGGTTGCCATCGCCACTGGCGATGTCCGCCTTGACGCCCAGCCGCGGCTGCAGCGGGACGTTCTGCCACTGCCAGCCGGTATCGGTGGCGACCGTCCAGGCACGGATGTCCAGATCGGTCGCCGCCGTGCGTAGTTCGCCGCCCTGTGCGACCAGCTCGGTGTTCCAGTCCAGGCCGCCTGCACGGCCAAACCAGCGCGCGCCCAAGGTTCGCCGGCGCTCGATGCCGCTGCCGGCGGCGAAGCGACCCGCCTCGCGGCGGTAGTCCAGCAGGTACAGGTCCCACTGGCCCGGGCCGTGGCCGCGGGCGGTGGTGGCGTAGGCACCCCACAGATGCGCGCCGCGTTCGCCGCGGTCATCGAAGGCGCCCGGCCGGTTCTCGACCGCGCGCAGGGCCATCAGGTCCAACGTGCCCAGGCGACCGGCCCAGCCGACGCGCGCACCGTCGAAGGCCAGGCGGATGTTCGGCCCGTCACGCACCGACAGCAGCCGAGAGCTGCCATAGCCGGCTTCCTGCCTTCCGAGCTGCACGTGCATGCCGTTGGTTTCCCAGCGCCAGTAGGCCTGCTGGATGTCCAGTGCGCCGCGATCGGTCTTGCCCGGGCCGCCGGCCTTGCCTTCTTCGGTATGGGCGCCCAACTGCAGCATGGCCTGCCAGTTGTCCTCGCGGTAGCGCGCCGATGCGAGGGCGCGCAGCAGCCCGTAGCCGTCCTCGCTTTCGCCGATGCCGAACCGGGTCGGTTCGTAATACATGCCGCGCAGGCGCAGCGAGGCGTCCAGCTGCAGCTGGCCATCGCCGAGGTTGGTGCAGGCGCCGCCGTCACAGGCCAGCGCCAGTGACGGCGTGGCCAGCAGGGCCAGGGGCAGAAGTACCGCACACGGGCGGGCAGCCTTTGCTGGCCGCGTGGCTTCGGAGGGAACGGTGTGGGCCATCGACCGCAGGGGTTCGTGGGGGCAGCACAGCTTGACGCTGCCTCGCGTGGCGACGTAGCCCTGTTGGTTGGCTGCGTTGATTACTCTTTCGGGTTACGTGCGGCGCCCACCAGGTCGATCACGCGCCGGCCAAAGGAACAGGCGTCGAGGGAATACGCGCCTGGCCCAAGCAGCAACAGGCCCAGCGGCAGCAGGACGAGCGCGGTCAACGGCCCGCTCCAGAGCATCACGCCGGTCGCCAGCCGCACGGCGAACAGGGTGAGCCATCCGGCCGCGACCAGCGCCGAGACCAGCAGCGAGGCGGCGGTGTGCCACGGGTCGTCACCGATCGACAGGCACAGCGATGCGGCCAGGCACAGGCGCATCCAGAGCAGCCCGATGCAGGGCGCCCTGTCAGGGAACATCACGTAAAGCCGCTGCAAGATCGCTGCCCCTGAGCCATGAAGCGCATTAGTAGCCGACGCGATCGGTTTCCACCTGCCCCGAACGGGGTATATCGAACCCTGCGTCAGCCCGGCGAACCGGGTGGCGCGATCCCTTATAGTTCCACCCTTCAGAGCGAACTGTCGGCACACCATGCCCTACATTGGAATCGGACTCCACTTCATCGCGGCCATTTATTTCGCCGTCCACGCCATTCGCTCGGGCCAGAGCCTGTACTGGCTCCTGCTTCTGTTCTCGTTTCCGCTGCTGGGCAGCCTGGTGTATTTCGTGGCGATCTACCTGCCCGAAATCCGCGATTCGCGCGGTGCCCGTCAGGTGGTTCACTCGGCCAAGCAGTTCATTGACCCGGGCAAGGGCGTACGCAATGCGCGGGCGGAGCTAGATCGCACACCCACCGTGCAGAACCGCGTAAGGCTTGGGATGGAGCTGCTGGGCTCCGGCCAGGCCGAGGAGGCCAGGACGCTGCTGGAGCAGGCCGCAAGCTCCCCGCTGGGCGATGACCCCTACATCCTGACTGGCCTGGCGCGTGCGCGCCTTGAATCCGGGAACGCCACGCTTGCCGTTGAGACGCTGCAAGGTCTGTTCGCCCGCCACCCGGATGTGCGCCGCAAACCCGAGCAGACCCTGCTGTACGCGCAGGCCCTGGCAGACAGCAATGCCCCGGGCGCCCAGGCGGCCTTCGAGCGCGCCGTGGAATGCGGCAACGATGCTGCGGCGCGCTGCCTGTACGCCGAGTGGCTGCTGGCCCAGCCGGATGCGGCGGACCGTGAGAAGAGCCGCAGCTTGTTTACCAGCATCCTGGACGATGCCCGGCATTGGTCGCGCCATGCGCGCAGCCACAATGCGCCGTGGCTGGAGCATGCCAGGGCGAGGTTGAAAGAGCTGGAACGGGCGCGCTGAGCGCCAGTAGATCCGCGCCATGCGTGGAGGGTCGTCCGCGCAGGCACCCCACCCGTGGGTCGCCCTCAGCGCTGGTTGTCCTTGAGTAACAGCCAGGTGATCAGCGTGTCGTCCGGCCCTTGGGGGTCAAGGCGCAGACGCATGGGCTGACCCTGGATGCCCGTTTCGCGCTGGCCGACCTGCTGCGCACGGATGTGGATCTGCAGATCACGGCGAACCTGACCCGCAACTGGTCACGGGTGGCGTCGGTACCGGAACCGGACGACCGGCTGGCCGACCAGACGCCCCTGAGCGGTAACGTGGGTCTGCATTGGCAGGCCTCCAAGCGTTTCTCCAGCAGTGTGGACTACAGCTACAGCGGCGGTGGCACCAACCGGCTCAGTGCCGAGTGGGCATCAAAGTGCAGTATGAGAAGAGACTGTAGAGCCATGCCATGCGTGGATGCGTTCCGTGCAACGAGGTCAGATCCCTTTCCTGCGGAAAGGGATCCGACCCCTGCCCTGCTTACAGGAAGTCGTAGCTCAGGGTGAAGCGTACATTGCGCCCCGGCTGCGACCAGCGGCCGATGCCATCAGGGCTGGTTGCACCCTGGAAGATCGCGGTACCGGCACCGGCGGTACGCACGCGGTTCCACAGGTAGTACTCCTTGTCGAACACGTTGTAGACGCCGGCCGTCAGGTTGATCTTCGGGGTGATGGCGTAGCTGCCGAACACATCCAGCAGCGTG
Organism: Stenotrophomonas testudinis; assembly: GCF_024499815.1. Lineage (NCBI taxonomy): Bacteria > Pseudomonadati > Pseudomonadota > Gammaproteobacteria > Lysobacterales > Lysobacteraceae > Stenotrophomonas > Stenotrophomonas testudinis. The sequence continues at coordinate 138,993 of NZ_JAMOKY010000002.1, forward strand.
TACTCACGTGCCTTGTAGGCGTAGACCGGCACCACTTCGACGCCGTAGCTGCCGTTGGTGATGCTCTTGCCGTAGTCCGACGGGGCCTTGCGCTGCTGGTGGGTGATGTTGGCGGTGACGCTCCAGCGGCGCGACGGCGCGTTGTAGGTCAGGCCGCCCACGGCCTTGGCCGGGATGATGCTGGCCAGCGGCTCACCGTCGTTGTCGGTGCCTTCGTTGTACGAGTAGGCCACACGGGCCAGCCAGTCATCAGCCAGCAGCCACATGCCCTCGGCTTCCACGCCCTTCACTTCCACGTCGCCGCGGTTGATCGGCATGGTGTAGGTGTAACCGTTGCTGACCACGCCGCGGCCGTTGCGGTACTGGATGCCTTCGTCGGCCAGGTACTGGGCGGTGTCGATGAATTTGCTGTACTTGTCACGGAACACCGACACGCCCACGCGCAGGCGATCGCTCTGGAAGCGCCAGCCCATCTCCAGGTTCAGGCTGCGCTCGGCAGCCAGGTCCGGGTTGCTCCGGCCATCGGGCAACGACACGGTGGCACCGTCGGATACGCGGGTGTAGTCAGTGCTGGACGCGCTGCCGTACATGTCGTTCACGCCCGGCGCGCGGAAGCCACGACCGCCCTGCACCCACAGCGACTGGGTGTCGGTGAACTTGAACTCGGCGCCCAGGTTCCAGGTCGGCGAGGCGAACCTGGAGACGCCGACGCTGCCCGCGTCGTCCTTGTAGCCCGACTGGCCGTTGCCGCCGGCCGAGGTCTCCGGGGTGTACTTGTAGCTGTCGTAACGCAGGCCGCCGGTCAGGCTGAGGCGGTCGTCGAGCAGCCGCACGCGGTCACGCACGTAGGCGGTCAGGTCGGTTTCGCGGGTGTCCGGCCACAACGACGGATCGGTATCGCGGGTGAACAGGCTGCCATCGTTGCCCCAGCGCGAGTCCACCGAGTTCCAGTGGATCTTTGCCTGCTGCCAGGCGGCACCGTAGACGATGTCATGGCGCGGGCCGGCGGCTTCAACGCTCTTGTCAAAGTCCAGGGCGACGCGGTTGCGCTTCTGCGTGTCCCAGCGGTTCTCCTGGCGCGAGCACGGGTCGGTGGTCGAGCATCGGGTGCCATAGGTGGCTGCGGTGCCGTTGGCCACCAGCACGTTGGTCTGGCCCTGGATGTAGTTCTTCTGGTAATCGGCGGTGGCTTCCATGCTGTCGAACAACGCGTTGTCCGCGCGCCAGGCGTACTTCAGGCCGTAACGGTCGCGGTCGCTGCGGTCTTCGGCGCTGCGGAAGAAGTACGAACCGGTGCCGTCGCTGCGGGTCCAGTTGTCGACATCGTTGGTGGAGCGGGCGCGCTCATACACCACGCCAAGGGTCTGGGTGTCGGTAGCCAGGAAGTTGACCTTGAACAGCAGGTTGTCGCTCTCGCGGTCGACCGGATCGGGCGTGCGGCGGCCCGGGCCAAGGCGATCGATGGTGGTGCCGTACCAGGATTCGGTCTCGTGGCCATCGCGCTTGGTGTAGACCAGCAGCGATTCGAGCCTGCCGGTGCGGTTGGCCAGGGTCAGCGACCCCATGTTCTCGTCGCTGGAACCGGTGTAGCCATACTTCACCGAACCGAAGCTGTCGTTGCCGCTGGCCTTGAGGAAGTCGGCCGGGTCCTTGGTGATGAACATCATCGCGCCGCTGAGCGCACCGCTGCCGGCGGTGATCGCGTCGGCACCCTTGATGATCTCCACTGTCTTCACTGCTTCCAGATCGACGCTGCCGCGGCCGGAACGGAAGAACTCATAGGGCTGATAGGTGCCCGGGTCCATGCTCTGCGGGAAGCTCAGGCCGTCCAGGGTGATGGACACGCGATCCGCTTCCATGCCGCGGATGTTGAACCCGTTGAAACCGGCGCGACCGAGATCGACCATTTCCACGCCGGGCACGTAACGGATGGCGTCTTCCATGCTCTGCGCGCCCTGCTGCTGCAGGTTCTTGGCCGACAGCGTGGTGACGTTCTGGTTGTCGGACTTCCTGCGCGTCTCGGTCACCTGGATGGTGTCGAGGGTGCTGTCGGCTTCGAGCGCGGCCGCACGGGCGAGAGCCGGCACGGCGAGGCTGGTGGCAACGGCCAGGGCCAGCAGTGAGGGTTGCAGTTTCATCGGGAACTCCGCAGTTGTGGAAGGTGGTTGTGCCCGTGGGCGATGTGGCCCTGGGCGTTCCTGGCTGCGGAGCGCCGGAGTGCGGCGCGGTCTGCGTTGCTGGGAGTAATCGGTACTTGGGGGTGATTAGGGCCTTGAAACCTGCAGGCTGCCGATCTCGCTGCTGCCCTGCGCCTTCGCGGGAGGACTGCGGTCCTGGCCGGTATCGATCGGCACGGACAGGAATTCGTGACCACCGCCCTGCCGCGCGGCCTCGACCTGCACGCGGTACGCACCAGGCGGCTGCGCCTGGCCGCGATCATCGCGACCATCCCAGGCCACCGAATAGCGGCCGGGCATGCGGGTCGGCCGGGCGATGCCCTGGATCGCCGGCAGATCGTCGCGGCCGTAGCGGCGCCACCACTGGGGCAGATCCTGCAGGTAGCGCGAGCGCTCGCCCAGCACCAGCAGCTGGCGCACCGGGCTGCCATCCTCGCGGGCGATCCACATCGCCAGATAGGGCGCGTGATAGCGCTCGCTGGCCAGGTTGGGCACCTGGTAATCGATGACCAGCTGCTCGGGCGCAATGGCTGCACCGTCGGTGGCCAGCAGCAAGGCCGGCCAGCGCTGCGAGGCGAAGGCGGTACCGGTGTCGCTGACGATGAGTGCGGCGACGTCCGGCATCGCATCGGCCAGTTCCAGCCCGGGGCGGATCGGCATCACCGACAGCGCGGTGGCCAGCGCATCGGCGCTGCTCGCATCTGGCGCCACCACCGTCGCCGACGGTGCGAACCGCATGGGCCAGCCCGACCAGGGGTCGAGCATGTGGCTGTACTGACGACGTCCCACCGTGTAGCCACGGGTGGCATGGCCGCTGGCAGCGATGGCCTGCGCGCGCAGCGCCACGGTGGCGAGCGCGGGCCGGTTGTCACGCGGTGCACGGGCGTCGGCAACGCCCACCGGCCAGGGTTGCCCTGCCCCGCTGGCCTGCCAGTAACGGGCATCGCCGCCGATGTCCAGACCGATCGCGGTGGCGGCAGGCGCTGCTGCACGGGCGGCGGCGAGGGCGCGATCGATGATGTAGCCCTTGGCCAGGGCATCGACATCGAACACCACTGTCTGCGGGCGGGTCACCGGCTCGCAGCCGTCAAGGCTGACCTCGGCGCTGGCCGCAGCCGATGCCATTGCACGCAGCTCCTCGCGCGTCGGCAGAACGCCGCTGTCCTGCGCCTGCCGCCAGCGATGTGCCAGCGTACCCAGGCGGCAGCTGAAAAGCCCTTCGGTACGTGCCCGCCACTCCTCGCACAGACGCAGCACGGCGCGCAGATCGCCGGAAAGCTGCTGGGGCCCGCTGCTGGCATTGAAGCGACTGAGCTCGCTGTCCGCGTGCCAGCGGCTGAGCACGGCATCCAGCCGATCGATCTCGGCGAGCGCCGCATGCTGGGCGGCAGCCGCCTGCGCTGCAGGCGCGTCAATGCGCAGGTCGAGCGAGGTGCCGAGCACATCGTCGCGGTGCAGTTCGGCAGCGCCGGCGCTGCCGGCATGCAGTCCGCACAGCGTCACGCAGGTCGCCAGCAGCAGGTTGAAAAGGGACGTCATCGAGGGCTCGATCAGGCACGGGACCTCCCGGACCACCTGATGCAGGCGGCCCGGTCAGCGGAAAGAACAACGGTTGCAACGGCGGGTCACCCGCGCGGGCTGACCCCGGCAATCAACGGCGCGGTGCGGGCGCCGGCACCTTGGCGTCGGCCGCATCGACCATGCCATCCTTGTTGCGATCGGCGGTTTCGAACAGGCGCTTGCCCGAGACCTGGTACTCGGCGAAGGTCATGTGGCCATCCTTGTCTCCGTCCAGCACGCCAAAGCGCACGTGCACCTGGCGGTCGCCGCCCTGGTTCAGGGCATCGATGCGGCGGTCCACGCGAGTCTCGAACTCGGCCAGGTACTCATCCAGGTTCAGCTGGTCATCGCCGCTGCTGTCGGTGCGGGCGAACTGCGCATCGCGCACGCGCTGGTACTCGGCGCGGTCGACCTTGCCGTCACTGTTCTCGTCGTACAGCTCCAGGAAGCCGGCCGCGGTGTGGCTGGTCGGCATGCCCAGGCGGCTGCGCTGCTGGTTGTCGAAGCGCTGGGCGCCGACGGCGGTCTTTGCCTCGCGCTGCAGTGCAGCCTTGGCATCCTTGCCCTTGCTGGCCAGTGCTTTCTGCCCGCCCTGCCAGGTCTGCTCGCCGGCGGCATCGAACTCGGCGCGCGAGACCTGGCCATTCCTGTCGGTGTCCAGCGCGCCGAAGCGGGCCTTGGTATGCTCGACCTGGGCGGCGCGTTCGCGCTCGATCTCCGCGGCCACGCGGGCATCGAACTCGGCCACGTACTCGGCTTCTTCGATAGTGCCGTTGCGGTCGGTATCGGTTGCATCGAAGCGGGTGCGGCGGAACGTCTCGAACTCTTCCCAGGTCACGCGGCCGTCGCCGTTGTCATCGTGCTCGGCGATGAACGCCAGCACGTTGTTGCCGTGGCCGCCCACCAGCGGGCGCGGGCCGGGCGCGGTCTGTGCGGAAACAGCGGAAGAAAGCAGCAGCGTGGCAACGCACGCACTGGCAAGCACGGTGGTTTTCATGTCGACCTCGGAGGCGGTGTTACGGGGAAATCAGGGATTCAGCACGCGGAACGAGAGCGTGACGCTGTTGCTGTACTCGGCCACCGGCGCGCCGGCGGGTGCAGCGGTGCGGTGGCGGGTCAGCGCGATCCAGGTGCCGGCCGCGGACAGCGGCAAGCGCACGTGCCCGGCGGCATCACTCTTCAGGTTGAGCACCTGCGGGGTGCGGTCCGAACTCCATACCGCCTCGTTGACTTCCACGGCCTGGTCGGCCAAGGGCTTGCCGTCGTACTGCACGATGAAATCGAAGGTCTCACCCACGTACAGGTCGTTGGGATGGGTGACCGGCACCAGCTCCACGCCCTTGTTGCGCGGCGCCAGCGCGGCGCGGTCGGGATTGCCGACGGTGACGTAGGTGTCGGCCTGGGTGAGCGACTGGAAATCAGAGATCACCTTGGCACCGGCCGGAATCTTCACCGCCGGGTCGCGCGAGCTCTCGCGCTTGCCATTCTGTTCCCAGGTGCGGAACAGCGCGCCCAGGCGCGGGCCGGTGCTGAGGCGGTAGGTGCCCGTGCCGGCCGGCAGCGTGTACTCGGCCACGGTGCGGGTCTTCATCACCTGCGAGGCCAGCGGCGTCTGCTTGCCGTCCGGGCCGGTCACCGAGAACTGGCTGTCATCGAACGCGGTTTCAGGGACGAAGAAGGTCTCGGCGAACGAGGCATCCATGGCAACGGTCTGCCCTGCCCGCGGCGAGAAGGTGCTGGGCACCAGGTAGGGCGTATGGGCGTGTGCCGGCAGGCATGCAGCCATTGCCAGCGCGGCGGCGGCGAGCAGGGAAAGAGTCTTCATGGGGCCTTCGTGTCGGTGAGCGTGGGCGCTGGCGAGACGAAGGTCCGGGGCTGGCGGACGGAATGCTATGCCAATTGAGATTGGTTATCAATTGGTGAAATCTGGCGGAATGTATCGTTGGGCATCACAGCCCACCAGCGCCCCTCAGCGCACAGTGCCGAGGGCGACCAGGAAACCGATCAATGCCAGCCCGTAGCCGGCCAGCAGCACACCGGCGACAAGCCTTCGCCTTTGGCCGCCCACCGCAACTGACAGAACGACGCAGGCGATGGACGCCGCCGCGCCGATCAGAAATGCCTGGAACAACCCACTGCTGCCGAGAGACCCGCGCCAGGCCAGGAACCCGGCGCATGCCAGTGCGATGGCGGCTGCCACGGCCCAGAGAATCTTCATGGCGTCGGCTTGGCCCAGGTCTGGTGGGCTAGGCGCGCACGAGCGCCATCCATCGGTAGCCGACATACACCGCACCGGCGGCAATGGGCAGCAGGCTGATCCAGACCGGCAGCTTCAGCACGAAGGACAGCACGACGCTGGCGACCTGTACCGCGACCGAAACCGCGACCACCCAGCCGTTGAACATCACGACAGCGGCCGCGTCCTCATCCCAGCGATTGGCGGCCGCCCCTTCACGGCGCGATGGCGGCCCAGCATCCAGACATCGATGAAGAAGTCCGCAATGCCTTCCAGCAGGTCCCCAATGAAGCCAGACATGTTCAATCCTTGAGCGTCGGCGCATGGTGCCGATCTTCAGCGTCGACTGCGCTGGCCGCCAAGCGTGACCGCGCGCTCACGGCAATCCGCCACATACAGCAGCAGCGCCCCGCAGCCCATCAGCGCCGCCGTGGCCACAATCGCGCCCTGGTAGCTGCCGGTCGCCCTGGCCATGTACCCGGCGATGACCGGCCCCATGATCTGCGCTACGCCATAGCCGAGAGTGATGCGGGCCATGGCCTTGGAGGGATTGGACGGCACATGGCGGCCAACCAGCGCCAGGGTGAGGCTGACGATGCCGACGAAGGTGGCGCCGAACAGCGCTGCCGACAACAGATTGATCGCCGTGCCGGACGACACCGCAGGCAGCAGCATGCCCATGCCCTGCAGGACGTAGGCCAGCAGCAGCGCCCGGATGGCACCGAAGCGTCGGGCGATGCGATCCCAGACAAAGGTGGACGGCAGCGCGGCCACGCCGACGACGACCCAGACCCAGCCGCCCCTGCCCTGCAGCACGGGCAGCTTTTCCAGGATGGCGACGATGAAGGTCGCACCGATGACGAAGCCGAAGCCCGCACAGACATAGGCCGCGTTGAGCAGGCGCATCCACGCGGATGAGGTGGCCGGTGGCGGCGGGCCCTGCGCAACCGCAGTGCTCGGCGTGGATGCCGGTGCGGGCATCCACAGCCAGGCCGGCACGAAGAACAGCAGGCCCAGCACCCCCAAGGCGATCCACTGCCCCGACCAGGTCAGCGCAAGCAGGGTCAGCACCACCGCCGCACCTGACACCACGATGCCCAACCCCATGCCAGTGAAGTGCAGGCCCAGATCCGGGCGCCGCCCGTGCTGCAGCAGCCAGTTCAGCACCAGGCCCGAGGCCAGCAGCAGCCCGGCCACGCTGGACAGCCCCGATAGGAACCGCAGCGCGCCCCAGGCCACCCGGTCGCGGGTCAGCCCCATGGTCACGGTACTGGCCACGGCCACCACCAGGCCGATGCGGTAGAGCACGTACTTCCGGCGAAGGTCGCCCGCCGTTGCCGTCAGCAGCGTGCCGGCCATGTAGCCGGCGTAGTTGATGGCAGCCAGCCAACCGGCGGCGACGTAGTCCAGGCCGGCCTGCGCCTTCATGATCGGCAGCATGGGCGTGTAGGCGAAACGGGCGAGGCCGACAGTAAGCACCAGCGCGCAGATGCCGGCGAAGATGGCGCCAAAGGGCGTGGTGTTTCCATCAACAGCGGCTTGGTTCATCGCATCGTGTGCCGTGTTCGCCCGATCGGGGCCGTTGCCGATGGTACAGCGCCGGGCCGCAGTCGTTGCCATGCCATTTCGATATGGGATGGCTGCATTATTTGTATTGGATGCATGGCTCGCGGAAGACCACACTGGCCATCCCAACCCACGCAGCTGCTGAAATGAACCGCCCGCTCTCCACCACCCCGTCCTGGATCCAGCACCATTACGAAGGCCTCCTGCTGACGGCCGCCGTCACCACCGTCGCACTCGTGCTGGGGCATTGGCTGCCACTGGTCGGTGGCCCGGTGTTTGGCATCGTGCTCGGCATCGTGCTGAAGAACCTGCTCGCGCCGGGCAGCCGCTTCGATGCGGGCATCCGCTTTGCCGGCAAACAGGTGCTGCAGTGGTCGATCATCGCGCTGGGCTTCGGGCTCAGCCTGGGCGAGGTGCTGCAGACCGGCATGGCATCGCTGTCGGTGACCCTGGTGACGATGTCGGTGGCCTTTCTCAGCGCCTGGCTGCTGGGACGCTGGCTGCGCGTGGACGGCAAGATGACCGTGCTGATCGGCGTGGGTACGGCGATCTGCGGTGGCTCGGCGATTGCGGCAGTCACGCCCATCCTCAAGCCCGACGATCACGAAACGGCGTTCTCGATCTCCACGATCTTCCTGTTCAACCTGGTGGCGGTGCTGCTGTTCCCGCTGCTCGGCCACCTGATGCACATGAGTGACCAGGGCTTCGGCCTGTGGGCAGGAACGGCCATCAATGACACCTCGTCGGTGGTGGCCGCCGGCTACGCCTACAGTGATCTGGCAGGTGGCTACGCGACCATCGTCAAGCTGACCCGCTCGACCCTGATCATCCCCGTGTGCCTGGTGCTGACCGTGGTGATGGCGGCGCTGGCGAAGCGGCGCAGCAACACCGAAGGCGCTGCGAGTGGCTTCAATCTCGGCGTGATCTTCCCGTGGTTCATCCTGTGGTTCCTGGTGGCTTCGGGCCTGCGCACCGCCGGCTGGGTGCCGGACGCCGCGCTGCCGGTGCTGCACACGCTGGCTGAAGTGCTGATCGTGTTCGCGCTGTCCGCCATCGGCCTTTCTGCCAACCTGCGGCGCATGGCCGCCACCGGCGTCCGCCCCATCCTGCTGGGCCTGGGTGTGTGGGTGGCCGTGGCGACCAGCAGCCTCGTGGTGCAGTACTTTATCGGGCAGCTCTGACCGAAACCCACGCGCATGAACCTCCATCACCTGGCCATCTTCCATGCCATCGCCGAGACCGGCAGCATCTCCGCTGCTGCGATCCGCGTGCGCGTGTCCCAACCGGCGCTGTCGAGGGAATTGAAGGATTTCGAGGGGCGTCTGGGGGTGGTGCTGTTCGAGCGGCTGCCGCGCGGCATGCGGCTGACCGAACCGGGCAAAGTGCTGCATGCCTACTCGGCACGATTGTTCGCGGTGGCCGACAGCGCACAGGCGGCGATGCGCGATTTCGCCGATGCCCGCGCCGGGCAGCTGTCGATGGGCGCCAGCAACACCATCGGTACCTATGTGCTGCCGCGTTTCGTCGCCCAGTTCCGCACCCTGTTCCCGCAGGTGGGTATTTCCCTGTTTGTCGGCAACACCGAACAGGTTGCACAGGGCGTGGCCGACCTGCGCTTCACCGTCGGCTTCGTCGAAGGACCGGTCCGGGTCGAAGGCGTTGTTGCCGAAGAGTTCAACCGCGACGAGCTGATCCCCGTGGTGGGTGCGCAGCATCCGTTGGCCGGTCGCAGGCGCGGAAAGCCGACCGACATCAACGGGCTGCCGTTGCTGATGCGCGAACCCGGCTCGGGCACCCGTGAGCTGATCGGCGAGATGTTGCAGCAGCTGGACGTGGAGACCGGCAGCATCGTGGAGTTCGGCAATACCGAGGCGCTGAAGCAGGCCGCGATCCACGGCGGCGGCATTGCCTGGCTGCCCAGCATCAGCGTGGCGCGTGACCTGCAGGACCGCAGCCTGGTCCGGCTTCCGGTGCGGGCGCTGGGGTTGCAACGGCCGCTCAGCATCCTGCGCCGCGAAGGGGCCTACCAGGTGCCGGCGGTCGAGGCCTTCCTGCAGAAGGTGCGCAAGGGCTGAGCGGTGCGAAGCGCTGCTCCTCTCCTGTAGCCGAGCCCCTGCTCGGCTGAAGGCCCTGAGTCGAGCATGGCTCGACTCTACGAAAGGCGGTCAAGCGCACGCGCCTGAGACGTCCCTAGACGACCGGTCTAATTGAGAGTATCGTCACTCCCATGAACCCCGCCCCCGACATTGCAGGCACCGACGTCCGCCAGAAGATCCTGGCCAGCGGCCGCCGCACCATGGGCGGCAAGGGCTTCTCGGCGGTCGGCCTGAACGAGGTGCTGACCGCCGCAGGCGTGCCGAAGGGCTCGTTCTACCACTACTTCGGCTCCAAGGAGGCCTTCGGCGAAGCACTACTGCAGGACTACTTCGACGAATACCTGGCCGAGATGGACCAGATCTTCGGCAGCGCTGGCCAGAACAAGGCCGAGCAGCTGGAGCGCTACTTCGCCGCGTGGATGGAAAGCCAGTCCTTCGAGGACTGCCAGGGAAAGTGCCTGGCGGTGAAACTGGGCGCCGAGGTGGCTGACCTCTCGCCGGCCATGCGTGCGGCCCTGCGCAGCGGCACGGCCGGCATCATCGTGCGCCTGACGCGGGCGATCGAAGGCGGCCAGGCCGACGGCTCCCTGGCCAGCAACGGTGATGCCGCCGCGCTGGCACAAAGCCTCTATCAGCTGTGGCTGGGCGCCAGCATCATGGTCAAGATCGTGCGCGGCCCGCAGCCCTTCGAGAACGCGCGCCTTACCACCCGACAGATTCTGCATCCCTCACGCTGAGCGAGGGATGCGTAAGACACACTCCCCGTGGAGTGTTTTTTACGACCGAGCCTTAGACGACCGGTCTACTGCTTCATCCTTCCAACAGGAGCACCACCATGAAAGTCCTCATCGTTCTGACCTCGCACGACCAGCTTGGCGACACCGGGCACAAGACCGGCTTCTGGCTGGAAGAACTGGCAGCCCCCTACTACGCCTTCAAGGACGCAGGCGCGGAGATCGTGCTGGCCTCGCCCAAGGGCGGCCAGCCGCCGCTGGACCCGAAGAGCAACGAGCCGGCGTTCCAGACCGAACTCACCCACCGCTTCGAAGCCGACGCCGACGCCAAGGCGCAGCTGGCCGCCACCGTCCGCCTGGACAGCGTCAACGCTGCCGACTTCGACACAGTGTTCTACCCCGGCGGCCACGGTCCGTTGTGGGATCTGGCCAATGATGCCCACTCCATCGCGCTGATCGAATCGTTCGTCGCCAGCGGCAAGCCGGTCGGCCTCGTCTGCCACGCACCGGGCGTGCTGCGCCAGGTCAAGGCGCCCGATGGCACGCCGCTGGTCGCCGGCAAGCAGGTCACCGGCTTTGCCAACACCGAGGAAGACGCGGTGGGCCTGACCCAGGTCGTGCCCTTCCTGGTGGAGGACATGCTGAAGGACCTGGGCGGTGACTACAGTAAGGGTCCGGACTGGGGTTCGTACGTGCGGCGCGATGGCCTGCTGGTGACTGGCCAGAACCCGGGCTCGTCGGCCGAAGCCGCCACGGTGCTTATCCAGGCAGTCGCCAAGGCCTGAGAGCCATGAAGGAGCGATCCGGCGCACACGCCCGGATCGCTTCGCTCCCCCGTGCTACGGTGCGCACACAGGCATGCTGCGTCTTTGCCAGAACGTTCCCCCACACCGGGCAGTTCCCATGAAACGCACCCAGGCGACACCCAGCACGTCCACCGATACGGCGCCGCCCGATCTGTTCGGCGCCCTGCGCCACATGCTGCTGCGTCATCGCGATGGCCTGCTCGTGGTCCAAGATACGGACCAGCATTTCTACGCCAACTGCCGCACGCCGGGCGCCAACGGCAAGGCACAGTTCTTCGGTGCGGTGAAGGTGTCCGGGCGCAAGCACGCCCTCCACCTGATGCCCGTCTATGACCATCCCGAACTGTTGGCTGGCATCAGCCCTGCGCTGAAGCAGCGCATGCAGGGTAAGTCCTGCTTCAACTTCGACCGCTGGGATGAGCCACTGCTGCAGGAACTGCAGGCGCTGGTGGACCAGGGCGCCGCCCGTTACGCGGCTGAAGGCAGGCGCTGAGGCCTGCCGGCGCGCCTAGCGTTCCCGGCAACGCAGCCACCCGCCCGACGGCGACGCCACCTGTTCCCAACCGTTGGCCAGCCGCCGGAAAGCCTGGCCACCAACGCAGGCAGTGCCGGTCCGCTTCGCTTCGGCCGAACCCAGCGCAGGCAGCGCGCTCACCTCGGTGGAGGGGCCGGGACGACCGGCCTGGCGGGCTTCGTTCTGCAGCGTAGTGGCCTCGACCCCATCGCAGTAGGCCTTGGCGGCGGGATGCGGATGCTTCGGCCACGCGTACTGCGCGCAGTTGAAGGGCGTGGTGCTCTTCGCCATCGAGTTGTGGGCCGGCCGTGGCGCGGCCGGCAGCGGTTTTCGCGCGGGGCCGGTTGCGGAGCGGATCTGCTGGGCGGCGGCCGGAAGTGCGGCGACCAGCAGCCACGCCAGCACCAGGGGGCGAACATCCATGACCTGTCCTCGTTCCTTGAGTCTGTACTGCGGTGGCGCACGCGTGTGACGCGTCACGCTTCCGATGGATCAACGCGCTTATTCTGCCGCAAATCCCCCGCCCGCCGATACCAGCCCGCGCGCCCGCCATGCGCAGGTTTCACCCTGCGGTCTGCGATCTGACACACGCAGGACGCTTGCGCCGGGTCACCACTCCGGACATCCAGCGTTGACCTGAAAGCGACACGCGCTGACGCTTACGGCACCGCGCGCCACCTCGGTGGCCAGGGAGCGCGGTCGAGTTCCTCCTGCATGACCGGCACCCGCCGGGTTCCAACCGCAGTCCTCACCCACCCACACGCGCAGTGCCTCCGCATGGCGAACGCTTTTACCGTGAGGGCGTCCTGCGTCCTGGAAAAACCTGACGGAGACACTGTAATGCGCCTTGCGACGTTCCTGTTCGTCCTGGTCCTCAGCGCCTTTGCCGGCGCCGCCCACGCGGAAACGGTCAACCCTCGACAAGGGCGGCTTCGTGCTGACCTATCACTGCAGCATCCACGGCGCCACGCGGTACGAATACACCCTGCTGGCCGATACCGGCACGGCCAAGCGACCGTCCAGCTTCTACAGGGACACGGACCTGCCCACCGGCTGCCTGGGCCAGAACAGCACCGCGTCGTACGCCAGCATCCATGCCGGCTATGACCGTGGGCATCTGGTCACCTCCAACCACATGGACTACGACACCACCTACATCCGCCGCGCCAACTTCATGACCAACATCGTGCCGCAGGTGTCCAGCTTCAACCAGGGCATCTGGGTGAAGGCCGAGACCGTGGCCGAGTGCTACCGCGACATCGCGCCGGTGGACGTCTATGGCGGCGTGGTCTACGGCGATGCCGCCAACGATTACTTCCTGGCCAGCCACGGCATTCCGACACCGGAGTTCTTCTGGAAGACGATCATCACCCGCGACCCGCAGACCGGTACCGCCAAGGCGATCAGCTGGATCATTCCCCATGAGGCCAACGTAGGCAGCCTGGACAACTACCTGGTGACCATCGCCGACCTGGAAGAACTGCTCGGCGCCAGCTACGTGGCGATCAACGCACCGGCGTCGCTGAAAAACATGGTGCCGGCGACCACCTGGCCGCAGCCGGCCGGCTGCGACCTGGGCTGAGTCCCGCACCCTGCCCCGGCCATGCGCTGGGGTACGGGCCGGGTGCGGCGGTGGTTCATCCATTGAATGCAGGCGTGCTCTAGCATGAGCGACGACTTTTGATTGCCCAGGATCATCATGACGGATCATTCTTCTGCCGCATTCACTGAAACCGAACGCCAGCACGCGCTGGATGCGCTGCACGTGGTCGGCAGCCTGCCCGAGCCCGCCTACGACGATATCGTGAAGGTGGCGGCCGCCGTCTGCGGTACGCCGATGGCTCTGGTGACCCTGATCGATCGTGATCGCCAGTGGTTCAAGGCCCGCATCGGCGTGGATGGCAGCGAAACCGACCGCGACGTGGCGGTGTGCGACCACGCCATCCGCCAGCCCGAGCAGCTTCTGGAAGTGGGTGACCTGAAACAGGACAGCCGCTTCGTCGACAACCCGGTGTTGAATGAGATGGGTGCGCGCTTCTACGCGGGCATGCCGCTGGTCACCCGCGAAGGCGCGGCGGTCGGCAGCGTCTGCGTGGTCGACCTGACCCCTCGTTCGCTCAGCCAGCAGCAGCGCGAAGCCCTGCAGGCCCTGGCCCGGCTGACCATGAATCTGATGGAAGCGCGCAGCCGCGAGCGCGAGCAGGAAGTGGCGACCATCCTCGAGCAGAGCCCGCTGGTGGAAGCCGCGCACGCCACCACCGGCACCGCCTGCACCGTGGTCATCCTCGAGCTGCAGGACCTGGCCGGCCTGGCCGAGCAGATGGGCGAACGCAGCCTGGAGCGCCAGCTGCAGCAGCTGGACGTGGCGCTGGAGCAGTGCCTGGATGCCGGACGTGGCGACAGCATCAACCGGGTCACCGGCAGCGGCGAGTTCATCGCGGTGCTCGGCAGCGACCAGGCCGCCGAGACCCTGGCCGCCCTGCAGGCCGTGGCCGACGGTGCTTCCTCGCGACTGCAGCGGCCGCTGCTGATGGGCGCCGCAGGCGGTACCGGCGAGGAGAGCACAAGTGCGGTCTTCCTGCGTGCCGACCGTGAGCTGAGCGCGCGCAAGGACGAGCAGCGCTGAGCGAGGGTGACTGTGCCAACCCAGGTGGCCATCTACCAGACCGGCTGATGATCCTGCCCTGGTAGCCGCCAACCTTGGTTGGCGACGGAGCATCGACGGCCCGCCAAGGTATGCGTCGTGGAAGGCCTACGCTGCCGCGAACGCGCAGTCAGCGGTCTCCACCAGAGTTACAAAGGCCGTTCCCAGCGTGGCGTTGTGGTGCTCGACGATGGTCTTCGCCGCCAGCACCGGCGAGTCGGTGGTGGTGTGCGCGTCGGCCACCAGCACGGCCGCAACGCCGAGGTCGCGCGCGGCGCGGCAGGTGGTGTCCACGCAGTAATCGGTCTTCATGCCGACAATCACCAGCTCCTCGATGCCGCCCGCGGCCAGTCCCTCGGCCAGGCCGGTCTCGAAGAAACAGTTGGGCCGCGTCTTCTCGAACACGGTGTCGCGCGCCGGATCGATGGCGAGGTCGGCGAGCAGCTGCGACAGCGGACTGTCGCAGGCCAGCGGCGAGCCTGCGGGGCCGACATGGCGTGCGACAAACACCGGGGCACCGGCGGCATGTGCGCGGTCGATCAGCGCATTGATGTTGGCCAGCACGTCGTCAGCGCGGTATGGGCGGTGCGCGCCGTTGAACAGGCCGTGCTGCATGTCGATGACCAACAGGCCGCGGCGGGGGATTCGGGAAGAGCTCATGAGGTTTCTCCTGTGGGATGGGTACGGACGGAGAAACGAAAAGACCCCGTCAATGACTGGCGGGGTCCTGAGGGGTGGCGCTACATCACGTCACGTAACGACCTCACGACCTGCCAGCGGCAGTCGTGGTGGTAGTGGTGACGGTGGCGGCTCGGAAGACCATGAATCCGATGCTGCGTCAGCGCGGGGTTGCGGTCAAGCCCTTACGCCGGTGACAGCGCCTGCAGCGCGTCGAACACCGGGGTGTCGCCCTCGGTGAGTTCGATGATGCAGCGGCGCAGCTGCGGGTGTTCGATCAGGGCCAACAGCGTGGCAGCGACGTCGGCGCGGGCGATGTTGCCGTAGGGAATCGCCAGACCGGCGCGCACCCGGCCGGTGCCAGGTTCATCGCTAAGCGTGCCCGGGCGCAGGATCACCCAGTCCAGCGGGCTTTCGGCCAGATGCACGTCGGCGCGTTTCTTCACCACCATGTAGTTCTCGAACGTATCCGACAGGTGCTTGCCACGCCCGGCCTCCGGGAAGGCCGATACCAGCAGAAAGCGCGGCACTGCGGCGGCCTGTGCAGCGGCGACGGCCAGTTCCAGTCCGCGTCCATCGATGGCGTCGGTCATCGACGCGCCGCCCTTGCCAGCGGCACCGGCCGAGAACACCACCACGTCGCAGCCTTTCATCAGTGCCGCCAGCGCGGCGACATCCAGCTGCAGCAGGTCGCCCTGCACCGGGCGTGCGCCGAGGGCGGTGAGTTCGGCGGCCTGTTCCTGCGCACGGTGCAGTGCCAGTACGCGGTGGCCGCGTGCGCTGGCCTGCTGGGCCAATGAACGACCGACCTTGCCGGCCGCGCCGACGATGAAAACCTGGCTCATGCTGGATCCTGTGGGGGGGAGCGGTGTCCAGTGTGGAGCGTCCAGGTCGAACACAGCGTGATTGGCAGACATGACGCTCCCTCACTCACCGAGACTCCCCATGGCCATCAAGACCGCCGAAGACCTCTTAATCCACCAATTGTCGGATATCTACAGCGCCGGCGCGGCTCGCCTGGCGTCGTCGTCGGCATGCAGCTTCAACGCCACCGTACTGACAGGTCAGCCGTCAACGCGGAACCTTCGGGCGTGATCGCCGGGAAGATGCGGCCTGCTCTGTCGTCAGCGATGGAGCATCTTCCGGTCCGTACAGGTGCTGGCAACACGGGCAGAAGAACGTTCGGCGCCGCGTGGTCCCCATGTACAGTTTGCTGATTGGCCCACCACAACCCGGGCATGTTTTCCGGGCGTGCACCTCCCAGTGCTTTTTGAGTTCGTGCCCACGCTTCCAGCGCAGGAAGTCGAAGCTGTAATTGCGCGCCTCATGGATCAGGCGGGTCAACACACGGGGAGGCAGGTTCCCTACCCGGCTCCCAGGATGCACGGCGATACGGAACAGCACTTCATTCTTGATGATGTTACCAACGCCGGAGAACACGGCCTGATCCAGCAGGGCGTCGCAGACGAGCACATCGGGCATGGCTTTCAGCTTGCGGCGTGCCAGGTGTGCATCCCAGGCGTCGCTCATCACGTCCGCCCGCCAATCGTAGACATCGTCCAAAGGCTGTTCGATCAGCTTCACCGAGCACGCGTAGAAGTTCAACTCGTCTCTGTCGAACTGCAAAGCAACCCTCGGCACGGCATCCTTTCGCTCGTTGATACGGTAGCTGCCGAACAGCATGAGGTGGATCCGCAGCGTGACGTGGCTGAACTCCAGCAGGAAATGCTTGCCCCAGCTGCGTACCGCCTTTATCCGGCGTCCTAGCAGGGGTGTCAGGTCCACCCGGCTGTTGCCTCCGACATGGCGCACGGTCCTGCCCTTGAACCGGGCCGCCTCTTCGCGTAGCAGGACAATGGAGGGGCCTTCAGGCATGGCGGTTCTCCTTCAGCAGGGTTTGCAGGCGCAGCGCGTTGGGTATGGCGTGACCCTGCGCGGTGTTGTCCAGGATGATCCAGGCCGGACCTTGGCCGGCAGCTGCACCTGCCGCCTGGGCAAGCGCGCGCAGGTCCCTGTCCGGGTAACTGCTGTAGTACATGCGCGGTCGACCGTGCCACCGCCAGTAACTCCAGTGCCGCGCGCCACCGGGCTCAGCCGCGCGGGGAACCCGCGCGGGATCGGCGGCGACGCGTGCGATGCCGTGACGCTCCATCAATGCGTCAGCCGGCGCCGAGAACCAGCTTTCATGCCGGGGTTCGCAGGCAATGGCTACGTCCGTGCGACGCTTGACTGCGCGGAAGAAGGTCGATGCCACGCGGGCATCAAAGTCCAGGCGCGGCGGCAGTTGCAGGAGCAACGCGCCCAGCCGGTCGCCCAGATGGTTCACTGCATGGATAAAAGGGTCAAGCAAGGGCGCCGCCCCCCGCAGGCCGGCCTCATGACTGATTGCCTGCGGCATCTTTACCGAGAACCGGAAATGCGCGGGCACGGCCTGCGCCCATCGTGCATAGGTCTCTGGCTTGTGTGGGCGGTAGAACGAAGAGTTGATCTCCACCCGCGAAAAGCGGGTCGCATAGCGCTGCAGTGCACTCTGCCCCTCGCCGAAGTCCCCTGCATATGCGGACGGCAAGGACCACCCTGCGCAGCCTGCCTGAATGGACTCAAATGGCGAGGTTTGAGGCGCGGTCTGCATGAATCCAGCTTCCCGCACCCCGCGTCCTGCGGGGGTGAACCAGGCACGCGTCCCGTGTGAAAGGCCCGCGCAGGCGCAGCAGTTTCGCATGTCGCACACAGCGGGCAGTCACTGCCTTGATGCCCAGAAGCGGACAGTACCTTCCAATAAGAAGTAATGATCAGGGTTTGGCATGCAGAAGTACGGAAATGAACAGACGAAGGAGCATTGTCTGCTGCTGGTGGAAGACCAGCTGGACCTGGCTGAACTGGTCGAGGATGCGCTGGCGAACGAAGGAAACACCATCACGCACGCTGAAAGCGTATTTGAAGCCCTCAACCTCCTGCGCAGCGAGCGGTTCGATGCCGCCATTCTCGATATCGAGCTTGGCGACGGCGTCGTGTTTCCGGTAGCCGATCGCTTGGCGGAGCTGGGCGTGCCCTTCCTGTTTGCCTCCGCGGTCTACGACCAGGTCGTGCCTGCGCGGCACCAGAAGGCGCGCTTCGTAGCCAAGCCGTTCCACATCCCGCAGCTGCAGGAAGCGGTGAACCAGACGCTCGCCCAGAGCCGGGCCAGCCATCCGGCATCGCGCTGATGCCGCATCTACTGCAAGGAATTTCTTCAATGAGCAAGCTACCGTTCAATCCCACAGGTGACGCCAGCGATCAGGACAAGGCGCATACACCGGATAAGGTCCGTACCGATCAGAGTTGGAAGAAAGGCAGGGACATGCCGGAACAGGACGAGACAGCACATCCCGACGATTACGAGCGCCCAGAGGTCGATCCGACAGGTGATCATCACCGCTCGAAGCCCTGAGTTGCTTTGCCCAGAACGTCAAAGTGAGCCGAACCAGCTCGCGTACGGCGTATTCTTCACCAGACAGCGGTTGTAGTCCTTGCCGCCATCTGTCCACCACACCGGGCCGCGCTCGCCGAGGCCTCGTTTAGCCACATCCACGGCGCGGCGCGCACTCCGCAGCGCCATCGCCTCGCCGTTCCTCAGTGCCGCCTGTACCGCGCGCCGCGCGTCCATGAGCGCCGCCACCCACCGCGCACGTTCGGTGGCGGTGAGATTCGGGTTGGTCGCGCGCCAGAGTCGGCTGCGCACCACGATGTAACGCTTGTCCGGGGTCAGTGGAGCACCGCGCGCACGATCGCTTGTCACGGGGTCAGCACGATCTTCCGGCAGTCATCGTCTTTCGCGTCGAACATGGCATAGCCCTGCGCGGCGTCGGCCAGGCTCATCCGGTGCGAAATGATGTTGCCGGGGTCCAGCTTGCCCTCCAGGATGGCGGTCAGGAGCTCAGGCATGAGGCCCTGCACATGGGTCTGCCCCATCTTGAAGGTCAGGCCCTTGTCGAATGCATCCCCCAGAAGGAAGCCGTGGATGAAGCCGGCATAGACGCCAGGAATACTGACGACGCCGCCACGGCGAGCGGCAGCAATGCACTGGCGGATCGCAACACCGCTGCTGCCTTCCAGTTTCACTGCGGTCAACGCAGTTTCAAGCGAGCTGCCCTCCGCCTCGAAGCCAACCGCCTCGATACAGGCATCCACGCCTCGTCCGCTGGTCTGGCTGACGATGTAGTCGGCGGGATCTTCCACCTTGCTGAAATCGATGGGCGTGATGCCATAGGTGCGCTGCGCGAAATCCAGCCGATACGGCAGATGATCGACCATGAAGATGGTTTCCGCACCCAGCAGGCGGCAGCAGGCAGCGCTCATCAACCCCACCGGGCCTGCACCGAAGATGGCAACCGTCGAGCCCTTCTTCACTCCGGCGTTGAGTGCGGCCTGGTAGCCGGTCGGCAGGATGTCGGACAGGAACAGCACCTGCTCATCTGCCACGCCGTCAGGGATCCGCAGCGGACCCACGTTGGCCTTGGGCACCCGCACGAATTCCGCCTGGCCGCCCGCGACCCCACCGTAGAGGTGGCTGTACCCAAACAATGCGGCCGGCGGCATCATTCCCTTCGCATTGAGCGCCGCGCCTTTGCCGGGGTTGGTGGTCTCGCACGCGGCATACTCCGCAAGCTGGCAGTGGAAGCATTCCCCACAGGCGATCACGAACGGGATGACCACGCGGTCACCAGGGCGGACCTGGGTCACGCCCCTGCCAACCTCTTCCACGATACCCATGAACTCGTGGCCCAGCACGTCGCCGCTGTGCAGGTCGGGAATCTTGCCCCGGTACAAGTGCAGGTCAGAGCCACAGATGGCGGTGGCGGTAACCCGCAGAATGAGGTCGTCCTCGGCAGCGAGTACCGGATCGGGTACGGTCTCAACGCGGACATCCTTGCGGCCGTGATAGGTCAGCGCCTGCATCATCGTTCTCCTGCCGTTGGGGGCTGCAGCATTGCATGGTCACCGCTGTGCCGGCGGTGACATTACCGTGTGCGGCGCGTGCATTCCTCTGCTGCGGCTTCAGCGGTCTTCGGCATCCACGGTGATCTCTCCCGAGGTCTCCAGCATGGCCAGTTCGATCTGGTGATGGCCATCGCAGCCTGCCTTGCGCATGGCCACGTCCAGGTCCTCCGGCGCTACGTTGCAGCGGCGCACCTGGTCCCAGAACACCTTGCCGTTGCGCACCAGCACGACCGGCGCGCCTTCAACCCAACGGTGCAGCCGACGATTGCGCGCGGTCACGTAGCCGACCAGCCAGTTCAGACCCAGCAGCGTGGCTGCAAGGATGAGCCCGCCAAGCAGCGAGGTGTCCTCGCCGATCAGCGAGTTCTGGACCGCCGTGCCCAGCAGGACGATGACCAGCATGTCAAACGGTGCGGACTGCCCGATCGATCGCTTGCCACTGAGGCGCGTCAGCAGCAGCACCACGACATAGACGGCGGTGGCGCGTAGTACGAACTCGAACCACGGCATGCCCAGCTCGAACAGATCGCTCATGGTCTTCTCCCTGCATGGCCTGCCCGGAGGGATACAGAACAGGTCGTCCACGCTGCGTGACTCCGTCTGAGCGGGCTCCTACAGCGCGTGCAGGGCCCATTGACCCAACAACAGCCCCTTGCGAAGGATGCGGTACGCGTCGCGGTCGAAGACCGGATCACTGCGGCGCACGCGCCGGGCAGCGGCCAGGGTCTTCGCGCTGCCATGATAGAACCATCCATCAACGACGTGGAATTGCCGCATCGCTTCGCCGCGTTCCTCGATGGCCACGGGCCCGGCGTAGGGCCATTCGGCAATCTCCAGCAGCGTGAGCGCATCGGCCAGCCGCTGCTGATGCTCGGCAAGGGTCTCGCCGCCGCAGCAGGCGCCGGCACACTGGCGCAGCATCGAGCGGAAGCACGGGCGTCCAGAGGGAAGCCGCTCCAGGCCCAGCAGCGAATAACACAGGCGGTTCTCATCCGCCACGCGGCGCAGCGATTCACGTGCGGCGCGGGCACTTGAGTAGATGCCGTACAACATCGGCGTGGAGGTCAGATCCACCTCTGACGAGTTCACCACGCTGATCTCGCCCCGGTACAGACGGAGGCTGAATTGACGCGGCAGGCGCCGCAATAGGCGGTTGTACAGCGGGCGCTGTTCTTTCACCATCGCGGCCTCCAGCAGCTGCGCTCCCAGGTCCCCGGCCATCGGCAGGTGACTGATGCGCTCGGACTGGCGCAGCATCGCAGCTTCCTCGGCCGTCCGTAGATGGTCCATCACCCGCGTGCGCAGGTTGATGCTCTTGCCGATGTAGAGCGGCAGGCCACCCTCGCGGCCGTGGAAGGTGTAGACACCGGGCTGTGCAGGCAGCGCCTGCGCCTGCTCGCGCAGATGCTCGGGAAACACATACCCGGCGGCGCGGGCGGAACGGCGCGCGGCCTGCGCATTGGAAGGCATCAAGGGCAGCAGTCAGGACAGTGGCACCAGCGATGCATGATAGGCAAGCGCCGCAGAACCGCCAACGCGTAGCGGCGCACGCCACTGAACGCTTCACGTTGATGTCGTCGACACCTGCCATGCACGCCCCCGACGCGGGCGCCTCGACCACTCTGATACCCCCCGTACGGAGAAGGACCATGACGCAGGACCATTCCGGTGCCCTCGGGCGCACGCGCTGGGCCATTGCCGAGGGCTATATCCCCGGCTGGAGCAACGGCCGTGAGCCTGAGCTGGAGAGCCACGAGACGTGCTGCATCCTCAATGCCGGCAGCACCGATGCCCGGATCAGCCTGATGCTGTACTTCGAGGATCGCGAGCCGCAGGGCCCCTACATCTTCACCGTTCCTGCCCAGCGCACCTGCCACAAACGCTTCAATGATCTTCAGGAACCGGCACCGGTGCCGCTGGGCGTTGGCTTCTCCTGCGTCATCGAGTCCGACGTGCCCGTGGTGGTGCAGCACACGCGCCTGGATTCGCGCCAGGCGGCAAACAGCATCATGACCACCATCGCGCACCCGCTGTAGGCCGCGCCCTGCACGCCGTGCCGACATTGCCGGGCCACGGCGTTTACCGCGGTGTGCCCACACTGGCACCCCCCCTCCCCCACAGAGGATGCACGCATGCCAGTCCCCAACTACCCGAAGCCGCCATTCAAGGCGCAGCAGCAGTCTTTCCCTGGCAAGACCAGCAAGCTCGACCCGAAGCCGGATCACGGCGAACAGAGCTACCAGGGACACCGCCAGCTTGAGGGCAAAAAGGCACTCATCACCGGTGGCGACAGCGGCATCGGTGCAGCCGTGGCCATCGCCTATGCACGCGAAGGTGCGGATGTAGCGATTGCCTTCCTGGAAAGCGAGAAGGACGATGCTGCCGCCATCGGCAAGCTCATCCAGGAGGCTGGCCAGAAGGCGGTGCTGATCCCCTGCGATATCAGTGACGAGGCGCAGGCCGAGCAGTTGATCCAGCGCGTCGTGAATGAGCTGGGCGGCTTGGACATCCTTGTCAACAACGCCGCCTACCAGCGCTACTACGAATCGTTTGACGAGATCACGATGGACGACTGGCGCAAGACGTTCGATACCAATGTCCATGCGCTGTTCAACCTGACCCGCCTCAGCGTTCCGCACCTGAAGGACGGCGGCTCGGTCATCAACACCGCGTCGGTGAACTCGAAGAAGCCGACGCCGAACATCCTGCCGTACTCCACCACCAAGGGTGCGGTCGCCAATCTCACCATCGGCCTGGCGGGCCTGCTGGCCGAAAAAGGCATCCGGGTCAACGCGGTCCTCCCAGGCCCGATCTGGACGCCGTTCATTCCTGCTGGGATGGCCGCAGACGAGGTTGAGAGCTTCGGCAGCCAGACCCCGTTCGGCCGCCCTGGCCAGCCCGCCGAGCTTGCGTCTGCCTATGTAATGCTGGCAGCGGACAGTGCCAGCTATACGTCTGGCGCGCTGCTTACCATCTCTGGTGGCGCTGTGACCCTGTAACCTGCTGCTCGCCTGCCGCAGGGCATCCCCTGCGGCGCAACCCAGCATGCGCTGGTGAGGCAGACGGCTGTTGCCCTGCCCTGCCCTACCCGATGGAATGAGGTGACTTATCGCCCGCAGCGGAATTGCGGGTTTCTGTCAGTTCGCAAGGGAAAGCTGAGGTGACGGCGAAGCCTCAGCAGCGGCCAGGCTGGCGAGGTAGTCGGCAAAGCCACCGACGGCGCGGCCTGACAACCGGCCGCTGGTGGTCACCACGGGCGCGCTGGCCCAACGGATCGACGCACCCGTCGATTCCAATCGACACACCAGGTCCACATCCTCGGAGCACCGCTTGGCTGCAAAGCCCCCCGCGCGCCGGTAGGCAGTGACCGAGACCCCGAGGTTGGCCCCATGCACGCGACCATGCCCCTCACCCCAGTGCTCACTGCGCTGGAAGCAGCTGCGCAGCCACGCCTGCTGCGGCGCCAGAGGGCCGAGATCGACGACGCCACAGAACACGTCGCTGCCTGCGGCACGCTGGGCCACCAGCCAATCGGGCGGGACGACGCTGTCTGCATCGGTACTGGCCAGCCATGAGGCGCCGCGCTCGACCAGCACGGCCGCCGCGGCCGCGCGCGCAGCGCCCACACACCGCGCCTGCAGGCTGAGCGTCTCCGTCGCCATCCGCGCACAGACCTCGGCGCTACCATCCCTGCACGCATCCAGCGCGACGATGATCTGCACCGGTTCGCCTGCCAGCCCCGGATGCGCTGCAGCGATGGCCAGCGAGCGCAGGCACGCCGCCAGGTGCTCGGCCTCGTCATGCGCCGGCACCAGCACGCCGATCATCTCAGGCCCTCGTTGCTGGCCAGCGAGAGCGGCCTGCGCGTCCAGCCCTGCAGGATGAAATCGCTGTCGCGGTAGCAGAACGCCTCCTGCAGGCCCTGCCCGAGCCGCTCATGCACCAGCGCGCTGCGGCTGGCCCGACCCGGGAACGACGGCAGCCAGTGGCAGGCAACCAGCAGGCCGTCGTCCTTCATCGCGGCGTGCAGCCCATCGCGCAGTTCGACCAGCGCTTCCGGGCCCAGGTAATAGCCCATCTCGCCACACACGATCAGATCGAAGCGACCGGCCGGCCACTGCTGCGGGTGCTGCGCGCAATGCACCTGCACATGCGGCAGATGGGCCAACCCGCGGCGGGCCTGGAAAGCCGCGCGCGGACTGATGTCGGTGGCCAGCAGTCGCTCGCAGCGGCCAGCCAGACGCTCGGTGAGCACCCCGTTGGAACAGCCCAGCTCCCAGCCGCGCTGGAAGCTTGGCTGGGTCAGGCTGGCCATCAGCAGGTCGCGCTTGCGCTCTTCGTACCAGCGGGTGCGGTAGCCGAACGGATCGTCGTTGGCGTGAAGATCATCGAAGTAGGGCTGGGCGCTCATGCGAAATAAACCTCGTGATTTCTATAGAAGCGGGTAAGTACATGGGCCGGCAGGATGGGCTCGGCGTGCAGCCGGGAGATATCGCCGGTCTGGGTGCGGAACTGCGCGATCGCTTCGCGCTTGTGCGCGGCGACGGCTGAAATGTCGAGCAGCTTCGGCTGCTCCCACGCCATGTGGGCGCAAGCGGGGTCCAGCCAGTGCCAGCCCCAGACGGGGTACTCCAGCCGCCTGCAGCCGGCGGCCCGGGCGGCCCGCCAGGCGGCGCGGCCAGCCGCTTCATGATCGGGGTGACCATCGAAACGCCAGGGCGCCAGCACCAGGTCATCTTCGCGCAGGGTCTGCCACAGCCAGTCTTCGAGGCCGGCTTCGTGGTCGGTGACGCCGCCGTCGGCAATGCCAAGATGGACAATGGCACCGGCATCAATGGACAGCGCACCCAGGGCGTCGCGCAGCTCTTCACGGCGTGCCTGGCGCAGGCGCTGCGGCGTCCACCAGCGCTCGCCCGGGTAGCAGGCCTCGCCGTCAGTCACCGCAATGACCTGCACCTCCAGGCCGATCCCTGCGGCCGCACACAGCAGCCCGCCACACGCCAGCACCTCGTCATCCGGGTGCGGTGCGACCACAACGAGCCGGCGTACGCCTGCACACAGTTCCGCGAGCGCGGTTTCAGGTTGTTGCCAGAGCCAGTCGCAGTGTTCCCAGGCACGCTCGTCAGAGCCCTGGCCGTGGATGGTGGCTACAGCGACCATGGCATCACCTGTCGGGCGCACTGCTCGCCGAGCCATTGCCAATCCTTGTCGGCGTGGCTCTGGCGCATGAACACCGTCAGGTCCGCCCAGCGCCGGGCGTGGGCATCTTCCATGCACATCGGTGCGGGGCCAAGCGCGCGGCCGGCCAGATCGAGCACCTGCGTGGCGGCGCGCTCGACGACGCTGCGCACGCGTACCACCTGCACCCGGTGTGTCAGCTGCGGTGCCGCGTCGATGGCCATGGCCAGTTCACGCAGCAGTGCCGCTGCCGGTGCCAGTGCCAGATCGACCTTGCCCAGCAACCGTGCGCGCAGGCCCTCGCTGCAGCCGTGCTGCATGCGCTCGGCCAGCGCTGTCGCCGCGCCGAACCATACCGCCGCGATCCCAGCGCCACCGTGCCAGAAGCCCGGTCGTTCCAGGTAGCCATTGATCGGACCCACCGCTTCGGCCTGCGCACCATCAAAGCGCACCGTGGTGGACGGCACACCGGCCATGCCAGCGGCGGGCCACGGTTCGCCCTCCATGCAGTGCCACTGCGATGCGTCCACCTTGTAGAGCTGTACACCCGCCTCACCGCGCACGGTCACCAGCGCGGTGTCCACCAGATTGCTTCCCGAGCACCACGGCTTGTCGCCGCGCAGCCGGCCGTCGTGCTCCGCCCGCAGCGTGCAGGCCGGGCCCTCGGCCGCCCATACCGCCAGAAGTTGTTCTGAAGGCAAGGGCACGCGCAATTCGTGCAGGATCGCGATCGCATCGTGATGGGCTTCAAGCACCTTGGCTAGGCACAGGTCTTCATGACCCAGCGCTGCGAGTGCACGCCAGCGTTCAAGGGTGCGGCCCTGGCCCGGAAGCGGGAGATCAGGCACCTGCAACAGGCGCTGCCTGGCAAGGTTGGACAACGGGGGAGGCAGGACAGGAGCGAGCATTTCACAGACGTCGCAGGGGACAGATCTGGAACGTAGGCCTTCCCTGGTCACGTTGCTGTCTTGCCGATGTATCCGCGGGATGATTGCCGTGGATAGGTATCATCACGGCAGCTGCCCAACGTTACGCTGAAGCATTCAGATGCTGACCGAAATCCATGTCGGCGCGTGATCACTGGCCTTGTCCTGCAGGCGCACCCAGCGATCGACCCCTGCATCCTTCAGCCGAGGCGCAAGCACCGGATTGATCAGCAGATGATCGATGCGGAGCCCGCGGTCGCGCTCGGCGTGCTGGCGGAAGTAGTCCCAGAACGTGTATATGAACTGCTCGCCGTGCACTTTCCGCAGCGCATCGGTCCAGCCCTGCGCCAGCAGTCGCTCAAACGCGTCGCGGACCTCGGGCTGGAACAGCGCGTCACGCTTCCACGCCTTGGGGTCATACACATCCAGGTCACTGGGGATCACATTGAAGTCGCCCATCAGCACCGACGGGTGTGGAAGATCGACCAGCGAGCGGGCATGGCCCAACAGTCGCTGCATCCAGCGCAGCTTGTAATCGAACTTCGGGCCGGGCTGGGGGTTGCCGTTGGGCAGGTACAGTGCGCCCACCACGATCCCATGCACGGCCGCTTCCAGATAACGGCTCTGGCTGTCCTTGGGATCACCCGGCAGCCGGCGACGGCTTTCTATCGGCATTGCATTGCGCGCAAGCACTGCGACACCGTTCCAGCGCGCTTCGCCGCACCAGATCGCGCCATAGCCCGCCCGCTCCAGCTCCGCTACCGGAAACGCGGCATCCGTGGCCTTCAGCTCCTGCAGGGCGACGATATCCGGCGCTTCCCGGTCCAGCCATGCCAGCAGATGCGGCAGCCGCGGACCGATTCCGTTGACGTTGAAGGTGGCGATGCGCAGTGTTTTCCGACGCGGCAAGGGGGGGGCTCCGGCTGGCCTGATACACGATTCGAGGGCTGCCAGTATCCGCGCGGGCGGATGCACGCCCGGTGCAGGGCCATTCAGGGGCGCGCCGATAGCCGTAAAGTCGAGCTTGCTAGACTGCCTTTGCCGCGGCATTGCGTGCAGTCGAGCAAGCTCGACTCTACCAGCAAGCCGGATCGCGGCGTTCATCGAGGCGCGGGGTGCCCGCCCCCGGCCTGTGGGAAAATAGCGCACAGCTTCGCCCGTTGGTTGTTGCAAGGAGTTCCTGATGTCCCCCTTCCCCTTCGATGCCGTGCTGTTCGACTGCGACGGCGTCCTCGTCGATTCCGAGCCGCTGGTGGCCCGCGTGCTGTCGGAAATGCTGAGCGAGCGCGGCTGGCCGCTGACCCAGCAGCAGGCCGGTGAAATCTTCCTCGGCAAGTCCGTCGCCGGCCTGGCCGGCCTGATTGAGGAGCGTACCGGCAAGCCGTTCACCGATGAATGGCTGGATGAATTCCGCCGCCAGCGCAATGTCGCGCTGGAACGTGATCTCACTGAGATTCCCGGCGCCCCGGCAGCAGTGCGCGCGATCCAGGTCGCGACCGGCGGCAGGATTGCCTGCGCCTCGGGCGCCGACCTGCTGAAAGTGCGCCTGCAGCTGGGCAAGATCGGCATCCTCGATGCCTTCGCCGGACAGATCTTCAGCGGCCAGGACCAGCCGCGGACCAAGCCGCACCCGGATGTGTACCTGGCAGCCGCCGCCGCACTGGGCGTGGACCCGGCCCGCTGCGCGGTCATCGAAGACACCGTGACCGGCGCCACCGCAGGCGTGGCCGCGGGTGCCAAGGTGTTCGGCTACAGCCCGGGCGGCCAGTATCACAGCACGCCCGAAGCCCTGCGTGCGGCCGGTGCGCACGTGATTTTCGAATCCATGCACGATCTGCCGGCCGTGCTGGCCGCCTACGCCGCCGACGCAGCGGCGTGATCGACGTCGCCGCCGCCCAGTCCGGGTGCGGCGGCAGCCGTGCATTACCCGGCCTGCATTACCAAGTAAAGCGCGCCGTCGCCGTGACCGTGCGGCCGGTGCCGTAGTAGCACGAGGACACGCCAGTGCAGGTTGACACGAAACGCTTGTCGGCCAGGTTGCTCAGGTTCAACGACAGCTGCGTGCCCACCGCACCGTACACGCCGATCTCGTAGCGGATGGCCGCGTCCCACAGGGTGTAGGACGGAATGCGGTACAGGTTGGCACTGTCACCGTAGGTCGTGCCGTTGTAGCGCATGCCGGCCGCCAGGCTCAGGCCTTCCAGTGCACCGCCCTGGAAGCTGTAGTCACCCCACAGCGATGCGGTCCAGTCCGGCACCATCGCCAGTTCCTTGCCAGCGTAGCCGTTGTTGCTGCGGGTCACTTCCGATTCCATCCATGCTGCAGCGCCGATCACGCTGAAACCCTGCAACGGGGTGACGCGGCCTTCCAGTTCGACACCGCGCACGCGGCCCTCGCCATCCTGCACCTGGCACTGGCTGGTGCCGGTGGTGCCGCAGGTGTTGTGGCTGCTGACCGGGTCGTCGGTCAGCACGTTCTGCTGGCGCAGGTCGTACGCCGATACGGTGATCAGGCCATCAAAGCTGGCCGGCTGGTACTTCAGGCCCACTTCCCACTGCTTGCCGGTGATCGGGTCGAACGGCGTGCGCTCGTAGGACTGCGTGGCCGTGCTGCCGGCCGGCTGGAACGATTCGGCATAGCTCAGGTACGGGGTCAGGCCGTTGTCGGCCACATACAGGATGCCGGCGTTGCCACTGAAGGCATCGTTCTTGATGTGGCTGGGCGTGCGTGCGCCATAGCGATCGGTGGCCACGGTGTAGGACTGGGTCCAGGTGTCATCCTTGGTCCAGTCGTAGCGACCACCGACGGTGAAGCGCCACTTGTCCAGCGCGATCTGGTCCTGCAGGTAGGCACCGGTCTGGCGGTTGATGCCGCCGGAATAGCCGACAGAGGTGGTGGCCGGGATGTAGCCGCTGTACACCGGGTTGAAGATGTCGATGGCGGTAGGCGTATCGGTAGCCGTGCCCATCGCGCCGCGCGCGGCGGTCCAGTCGGCCTTCTGCCAGTCCACGCCCAGCAGCAGGGTGTGCTCGGCAGCGCCGGTACTGAACTTGCCGGTCAGGCGCGTATCAGCGGTATCGCCGCGCGAATCACCCTCGCCCCAGGTAGCGCGGCGCTTCTGCGTGCGGCCATCGGCATTCAACGCGCCATTGGTCACCACGCTGCGGAAGGTCGACTCCACGTTCAACCGGCGCGCGCTCTGGCTCAGCGTCCAGTGCTCGTTGAAGGCGTGCTCGAACAGCCAGCCGCCCGACCAGATCGTGCGGTCGTAGGTGTTCCAGGTCGGCTCGCCGATGAAGGTGCTGTTCTTCATGTACCTATAGGGCGTCGCGACCAGGGTGCCGGCCATCGGCAGGAACTGGTAGGTTGAGCCGCCATCGTCGCGCTGGTACAGGCCCAGCAGGGTCAGGCGCGTGCGCTTGGCCATCTGGAAGGTGTAGCTCGGCGCCAGGAACCAGTGCTCCTGGTCGGTGTGCTTGATCTGGGTGTCGCCGTCACGGTACAGGCCGACCAGGCGACCCAGGTGACGCTTGTCATCGCTGCCCGCGCCGACATCGAAGGCGGTGCTGTACTGGCCGTTGCCATCCACGCCCAGCTGCAGCACCTGCTGCTGGTACGGGGTGGGCGTCTTGCTGACCTGGTTGACCATGCCGCCCGGGGCCACCTGGCCATACATCACCGCCGAAGGGCCCTTGAGCACTTCCACGCGGTCCAGGTTCCAGCTGTCGACCATGGTGCGGTTCCACTGCCCGCCCTGCGGCGCGCGCATGCCATCGACGGTGACGTTGTTGCTCCAGCTGCCGGCATCGAAGCCGCGGATGCGGAAGTCGTCAACACGGTTGTCAATGCCGGTGCTTTCCAGCGACACACCCGCCACGTAGCGCATCGCCTCATTGAGGTTCTGCACGCCGCGCGCGTCCAGTTCCTCACGCGCGATGACCGACACCGACTTGGCCATCTCGGCCACGGGGGTATCGGTCTTGGTCGCGCCGGACGTGTGGGTGATGGTGCGGTAGGCGTTGACGTGCACCGCGTCCAGATCGGTGGGCGTGGCGCCATCGGGCATTGCCGGCTGGGCCTGCGCGGCCAGCGGCAATGCCAGCAGCGTGGCAACGGACACGGACAGCAGCGAGCGCATCGGCTCGCGGGGAAGGGAACGGGCGTTGGACATGGGGGACCTGCTTCTTGGGGGCGCGCCTGGGGGCGGCGGCAGCGGCGCTGGTTAAGGGCGCGTTGAATGATAGCAGATGCGAATGGTTCCCACTAACATTGAAGCGACGATCGGTCGCAGCCTGACGCAACGACAGGCCGAGCACGGTGCCTTGACCGACCTTCCCTATCCTGTCTGCGCGCCGCACGCCTGCGGCGCATCCGCAATGGAACGCACGAGGAGAATGCATGACCCGTCTGCACACCCTGATCGTCACCGCCGGCATGCTGGCCGTCAGCCCGCTCGCTTTGGCTGAAACGGTGAACCTGACCAACAGCGCCGACGGCGCCAACCGCGATGCCGGCATC
The DNA here is from genome assembly GCF_024499815.1 of Stenotrophomonas testudinis. Lineage (NCBI taxonomy): Bacteria > Pseudomonadati > Pseudomonadota > Gammaproteobacteria > Lysobacterales > Lysobacteraceae > Stenotrophomonas > Stenotrophomonas testudinis. The sequence goes on from NZ_JAMOKY010000002.1 coordinate 169,607, forward strand.
ACCGCGGTCAAGAAGAAGCTCAGCGACGCCTGCACCGAGCGCAAAGGAACGCCGAAGGCGGACTCATTCGAGGTGGTCTTCGAAAAGACCAGCGAGAACCCGAACGTGCCCAAGCCGTACTACGTGGACGGCAAGATGCAGTGCGAGCTGCCGGGCTGACTTCCTGCGGGCTGACTGGGCGCGCAGGCCTGTCCGTGCGGTCAGGCCTGCAGCCAGGCCCAAAGCAACCCCAGCGGCAACGCCGCAACCAGCGCGATGCCCCCCAGGCACCCTGATCCGCCTCCCGTCGCCGAGGACTCCCTGTCCCGCTGTCCCGGCGGCTGCGACCGCAGCCACTGCCGGTGGCAGGATTGGCAGAAAAAGGCGGTTTTCCCGCGGCGCCATGCCTCCAGCGTCCGCGCATTGTGGTGCGCGGCCGATCCACAGCTCCGGCATCGGTAGATCCGCGATGGCGGCTTGGCGCGCAAGCGACGGCCGCCAAATACGGCGCCCACAACGATCACGGCGATGACCACGACGATCAGAAACCCTGGTGTGATGACATCCATGCCGCCTCCCTGAAGAGGCGATGGTAGCCGATCACCCTGCCGGGTTGTCCGGAAGCACCTTAACTCTGCCGCCCTACAGTGCGGCGCGCACCGCGGCCATCAGCTCGAGCAGGCTGAACGGCTTGGGCAACAGGCTCATGCCGGTGCCGAGGAAGGAGTCCCGCACCGCGGCGCGCTCGGTGTAGCCGGTGATGAACAGCACCGGCATCACGGGATTGATCTCCCGTGCGGCATCGGCCAGTTCGCGGCCGTCCATGCCGGGCAGGCCGACGTCGGACAGCAGCAGGTCGAAGGCCGGGTCCTGCCGCAGGTGGCGCAGGGCCTGGCGCGCATCCGCCGCCAACGTCACCTGGTAGCCCGCTTCGGACAGCATTTCACCGACCATCATCCGCACCGAATCGGTGTCATCCACCAGCAGGATGCGCTCGGACTGGCCGCGGGGCGGCGCGATCTGTTCGGCACTCGTTTCCGCATGTGTAATTTCACCAGCGGGCAACAGCAGCTCGACCTCAGTCCCTTCGCCGGGTTCGCTGGCAATGCGCGCCAAGCCGCCCGACTGCCGGGCGAAACCATAGGTCATCGACAGGCCCAGGCCCGTGCCCTCGCCCTGCGGCTTGGTGGTGAAGAACGGTTCGAAGACTTTTGTCACCAGCTCCGGTGGAATGCCGGGCCCGTTGTCGATCACCTTCAGGCTGACATAGCGGCCCGAGGTCAGTTCGTTCTCGCGCTGGACTTCGCAGGCCTCGGCGCGCAGGCGGATCAAGCCACGGCCGCCCAGGGCATCGCGCGCATTGATGACCAGGTTCAGCACGACGTTCTCGAACTGGTTGACGTCGGCAACGGCAACCAGCGATTCCTCGCCCAGTTCGAACTCCAGTTCGATGTTCTCGCCGATCGAGCGGCGCAGCAGGTCTTCCAGCGAGCGCGTACGCGCCACCAGGTCGAAGGGGCGCGAATCCAGCGGCTGCTTGCGGGCGAACGCCAGCATGCGCTGGGTCAGGGCGGCCGCGCGCTGCGCCGATGCAGCGGCGATGCTGCTGTACTGCGGCACCTTCTCGAGCCGCGACGACGCCACGGCCAGCTCGATCATGTCCAGGCCGGAGATGATGGTGGTCAGCAGGTTGTTGAAGTCATGCGCGATGCCGCCGGTCAACTGGCCCAGCGAATCCATCTTCTGCGCCTGCAGCAGCTCGGCCTCGGTGCGGCTGCGCTCGGCGATCTGGTGCGCGAGTTCGGTGTTGGCGGTTTCCAGTTCGGCGCGCTGTTCGCGGGCGCGTACATGGTGCTCGGTCACGTCCTCCACCACCACCAGCCCATGACCGGTGCGGCGATCAGGCGTCAGCCGCCATTGCGTGTTGCGCACGCCCTGCCGGCCTGCGATGGACAGCACGCCCTGCCAGCGCTCCTGCCGCGCAAGTGCGTCCTGCAGGTCCAGCACGAATTCCTTGTTGCTGCCCAGCAGGGCAAACAGCGAGCCATTGGCATCGGCTTCGCTGAGCAGGCGCGCGAACGCAGGATTGCTTTCGCGGATCTGCAACTGCTCATCCAGCACCGCGATGGGCGCATTGATCTGGCTGAAGATCTCCTGGAACCGCGCGTCCGCGTCACGCAACGCTTCCTCGGCGCGTCGCGCGCGCAACAAGCTGCGAAGCGTGGCCAGGAGCACGTCGGGATCCACAGGATGGATCAGGTAGCCATCGGCACCGTTGTCCAGGCCGGTGATCATGTCGCCCGTGGCGATGGACGCCGCAGACACGTGCACCACCGGCAGCAGCCGGGTGCGTGGCCGGGTGCGCAGCTGGCGCACCACATCGAAGCCACTCATGTCCGGCAGATTGACGTCCAGCACCATCGCGCCGAACTCCGCGTCGGCGAGCCGGTCCAGCCCCTCTTGGCCGGTGGCCGCCTCGCTCACACTGTAACCATGACGTTCCAGCACGCGCCGCACGGAGTAGCGCGTGGCTGCGTTGTCATCGACCACCAATACGCGATCAGAGTGCGGCATGGGCGTTCTCCGTCGCCTCGTTCAGTGCTACCGGCAAGACTACATGGAATGCCGAGCCGCTGCCGGGCAGGCTTTCCACCGCCACCCGGCCACCCAGCAATTCCGCAAACCGCTTGCACAGCGACAGGCCAAGGCCGGTGCCGCGCAGGCGCTTCTGCAGCGGCGAGTCCACCTGCACGAAATCCTCGAACAGCGCGGGCAGCAGCTCCGGGGCGATGCCGATGCCGGTATCGCGCACGGTGAAGCGAACCTCCGCGTCGCTGTCCATCATCGCCGAGACCACCACCTGCCCTTCCGGGGTGAACTTGATGGCATTGGAAATGTAGTTGCGCAGGATCTGCGCCACCTTCTTGTCGTCGGTGAAGAGCATCGGCAGCGGCGGCGGATCCTCGAACACCAGCTCGATGCGCTGGTTGCTCTCCACCAGTGGCCTGAACATGCCGCGCAGGGCAGCAAACAGATCCATCAGATCGAACCAGCCCGGCGAGATCGTGATGCGCCCGGCCTCGATCTTGGCCAGGTCCAGCAGGTCGTCCACCATCTCGCGCAGCTCCGATGCCGAGGCGCTGACGAAGCGCACCTGGCGCAGCTGCTCGTCGTTGAGCGGCCCATCGAGCCCATCTTCCAGCAGGCGCGTCATGCTCAGGATCGAGCCCAGCGGCGTGCGGAACTCGTGGCTCATGTAGGACAGGAACCGGCTCTTCAGGTCTGAAACCTCGCGCAGCTGCGCGGCCTGCTGGTCCAGCTCGGCATACAACGCCAGCACGCCCTGATTGGTCTCTTCCAGCTCCGCGCGCAGGGCGGCGTTCTCGGCCGCCAGGCGGGCGTTCTCCTCCTGCATCTGTTCCTGCACCATCACCACGCTCCCATGCGCAGGGCAACGATGCTGGCATCGTCGCGGCTACGGTCGAAATCCCGTTGCAGCACCGCCACCACCAACGCCGGGTGCCGATGGATCAGGCCGGGATAGTCCTGCAAACGCCAGCGCCCCTGCAGGCCATCGCTGTGCATGATCAGCAGCGCGCCGTGCGCGGCGTGAACGTTGAATGCCTGTGCCTTGCGGTATTGCACGCCGACGATGCCCGGCATCGAGGCCAGGCCGCGATAGCTCGTGGCATCGGCAACGCCGGCATTGATGTTGCCGATGCCGGAGAACTGCAGCTCGCCCCCCGCCAGCGGCAGGGTCGCCACGGCAACGGCGCCGCCGCGGGTGCCGGACATCGCCTGGTGCAGGGCTTCAATCAACCGGTTCGGCGCTTCCGCGCCCGCTTCCGCAGCCCTGCGCGTGCCCTCCTGCGCGGCATCGGTGGCAGGCAGACCGTGGCCCAGCCCGTCGATGACGGTCAGCGTCGCCTGCCCTTCGCGCACCGACAGATGCCAGGCATCACCGCAGGCCTCTTCGCCGCGCATCGCAAGGCGCAGCGCGCCGTAAGCGAGATCAACGCGTGGCCCGGCACGTTCGGGATAGATGCGGGCCACGACGATTGTGCCGCGCGCATCGGACCAGCTGTCGAGCAGCGTCGCCTGGCGCTTCACCGCGCCCAGTCCCAGGCCCTGGCTGCCGCCGGTGGAATAGCCTTCGACCAATGCCTGCGACAGCACGAAGCCAGCACCGGCGTCCACGGTATACAGCTCCACACCGCGTGCATCGCGCCCCTGGACTACAGAAAGGTAGACTTTGCCGCCGCCGCCATGGCGCAGCAGGTTGCTGGCCAGCTCGCTCGCTGCAAGCGCGACCCGGCCGCCGTCCATTTCATCGAAACCGATCCGTGCCGCCAGGGCGAGCGCCTCGCGGCGCACCTGCCCGACCTGGGTCGGTTCCTCCACGGCCACGGCGCGGGTGACGTGTCCGGAGAAACTCACGTCCATTTGGTGATGGTTATGCGCGTGCCCTGGCCGGGTGCAGTGTCCAGCTCGAAGACATCCACCAGCCGCCGTGAGCCGGACAGGCCCAGGCCCATGCCCTTGCCCGACGACCAGCCGTCGGTCAGCGCCTGCTCGATGTTGGCGATGCCGGGCCCCTGGTCGGAGAACACCAGGCGCACGCCGCGGCGCAGCCCTCCGTCCAGCAGCTCCCAGTCCATCTGACCACCACCGCCGTAGATGACGGTATTGCGAGCCAGCTCACTGGCGGCGGTCACCAGCTTGGTCTGGTCGACCAGCCGCAGGCCGCAGGCCACCGCCGCTTGGCGCACGGCCTGGCGGGCCAGCACGACGTCCTGTTCGATCCGCACGGGTAACGTCCCCTGGCGTGCGGTCATGGCAGCTCATCACTCTGGCGCAGCAGCTTCATTCCGCGCTCCACGTTCAACGCCGTGCGCACGCCGCTCAGGTCCAGCCCGAGTTCGACCAAGGTGATGGCCACGGCCGGCTGCATGCCCACCACCACGGTGGTCGCGTCCATCACCCGCGACAGCGCGGAAATGGTGGCGATCATGCGGCCGATGAAGGAATCGACGATGTCCAGCGAGGAGATGTCGATCAGCACGCCACGCGCGGAGGTGCGACGGATGCGCTCACTCAGGTCGTCCTGCAGGTTCAGCGCCAGCTGGTCGTGCATGTCCACCTGGATGGTGACCAGCAGCAGGTCGCCCATCTGCAGGATCGGGATGCGGTCCATCAGCGGTTGGCCTGGCTGACGGTCAGGCCGTTCCGCTTGAGGGCCAGCGCCAGCGCGTCGGCCAGGTTGGCCTTGGTGACGATGCCCTGCAGGTCCAGGCCCAGATGCACGATGGTCTGCGCGATCTGCGGACGCACGCCGCTGATGATGGCGTCCGCACCCATCAGGCGGATGGCGGTGACGGTCTTCAGCAGGTGCTGGGCGACCAGCGTGTCCACGGTGGGCACGCCGGTGATGTCGATGATGGCGATCTCCGAGCCGGTGTCGACGATCCGCTGCAGGAGCGATTCCATCACCACCTGGGTGCGCTGCGAGTCCAGCGTGCCGATCATCGGCAGCGCCAGCACGCCCTCCCACAGCTTCACCACGGGCGTGGAGAGCTCCAGCATCTCTTCCTGCTGGCGCTGGATGACATCCTCGCGGGTGCGCTGGAAGGCCTTGACCGTGTGCAGGCCGAGTACGTCCAGCAGCTCGGAGATCGACCACAGCTGTTCGGCCAGCGCCTGCGGATCGCCACTGTGGTGCTGCTGCAGCAACTGGAACAGCGGCCGTTTCAGCGAGAAGATGAAGGTAGCCGTTTCCGAGGACGAAAAGCCCTTGATCGCGCGGTCGCGCGAGAGGTCTTCGAGGAAATGACGGATGGCCTGCCACTCGGCGCCGTTCAGGTTGCCGGCATCGGCAGCCGACAGCGCGGGCAACAGCAGCTGCCAGAATTCATTGACCTGGATGTCCAGGTCGCGCGCACCGATGCGGCTGTCATCGTTCTGGCCGGCGGCGTTGAGGGTGTCACGCCACTGCGCGATCAGGGTCGAATGATGCCCGCGGATGAGATCGATGGTGCGCTGCTGCAAAGCCGGCATGGGTACGGTCCAGGTAGGTGGGAACGCCGGGGACCATCTTTGTCAGACAAGCCCCTTACTCGTCAGGAAGCGTATTAAGCACCGTGAAGATGTTTCCGTCATGTGAAATTTCGTCAGACCCTGCCCGCGCACGGCCTCAGCGTGCCATCGCCCGGTTCTGCTGCTCCTGCACCTGCTGTTCCTGCTGCACGGACTGGGCGTGCCCGATGCTGCGCTGCGCAGGCGAAGGCAGCTCGCGCACCTGCTCGCTTACCGGCGTGGCGACGGCCTGCGCGGTGTCGGCGCGGGCGATCTGCCGGTCAGCAGCATGCACTTCACCCTGCACCGCGAACGCGTAGCGGCCATCGTCGCTTAGCACGGCTTCATCGATGCGCTCCATGCCCTTCTGCCGCGCCGCTACCAGCAGGGCCATGCCCAGGCGCTCGCTCATCTCATCGGGGGTGCGGCCCATGGCCCGGTCCAGCCTGCCGACCGCGCCCTGGCTCTGGCACCACATCGCGTGGTCCGGGCTGCCGGCATGGCGCGGGTCCTGTTGCGGCAGCAGCGGCGACGGCGGCGGCTGGCCCTGCAGGTGCTCTCCACGCACCGTGGCGTCGATCTTCTGCAGGTCCTGGCCGCCGGCGGCGGCGACGTGGAACAGGCGCTCTGCCATTCCATAGGCCGAATGGCCTTGGTTGCGCGCAAGCGCCACGGCAAAGGCATCGACATCCTGCTGCGGCCTTCCCTGCCCGTCCTCGGCCAGCAGATGCCAGGCCGGGCCCATCCTCGGATTGTCCTGGACCATCGCCTGCGTGCGCTGCATCAGCCCCCGCATCTGGCCCTCGTCCAGCACCAGGGTGTTCACTTCGCCGGCTTTCAACGGCCCGCGCACATCGTTGCCGGCCCGCCCGGCCAGCGCGCTGTTGGCCAGGCTGGTGATCTGCTCGCCGTTGGGGTTGTCCCTCAGGTCGAAGGTGAATTCGTAGCGGCGCTGCGCGAGGTCTTCCTTGCCGTCGGCACCGTAGGCGCTGATGCGGCTCATCGGCAGGTTGCCGCTGTATTCCACGTTCATCCGCTCGGTATAGCTGCCATCCTCGCGGCGCACGCGGACGATGTCGCCAGCATTGTGCTGGCCGGCCAGATCAACGCCGAGCTTGTCGTTGTAGTCCAGCTTGAGACGAGTCTGCGAATTCATGCCGATCCGCTCGATGGTGGCCAGGTCCTGCACGCCCGGCGTGCCGGCCTGCATCCGTCCGGTCTCGACAAACTGCGCGTAGGCCGAGCGGCCATCGGCCTGCTCCAGATCGAAGGTCGCACTGCGCACCGACGACTGCCCCAGTCCATCCTGGCGGCCGGCAACGGCGCTGAACTTACCTGCCGAGAAACCCACGCCATCGAAGGCCTCTACGGCCTCGTTCGGGCCCGTGCTGACGCGCACCCGGCCATCGCTGAGGCGATCGACGCGATAACTGGCACCCTGCGCCTCGGTCAGCCGGCTCTCGACGGCCATGTTGCGGAAACCCGCTTCCATCTGCGTGCCAGTGAATTGCTGGCCATCGAGGATGACACTGCCACCGCGCGGGATCGTGGTCGGGTCCAGTGGGCTGACGTCGCGCGGATCGGTGGTGTCGTTCTGCGGCAGGGCCACCTTGTAGCGGCCACGGCCACCGGCGGTCACCGCACCTTCGACGATGCCGGCCTTCAGCTGGCTGCGGGTGGCATTGGTCACCTCCAGTTGGAATTCGTTGCGCCCATCGACGACCGTTTCAGTGACGGCGGCGCTGGCGTCGACGAACTGTCCCGCGAACTTCGTGCCAGCCAGCTTGCGCTCGCCACTTGACTTCACCCCGGTCCCGGAGACGGTCACGCCGCCGTCGCGCGTCGCCCGTCGCGCTTCGTGCACGCTGGAGGTGTAAGTGGGGTCGAAGGCCGCCTTGTCCGGGGCGTCGTAAGCGGTGATGCTGTCCTTGCCAGCCTGTGCAGTCATGCCATGGGCTCCTCTACGTAGCCCACGATTATAGGCAGGCGATGTCGCAAGGCATTCACATCATCACGCAGTGATGTTCGGGATAGTGACCCACGCCCCACCCGTTGATGAGCCCCGAATGCCCGCATTTCCCGCACGTTTCACCCACTGGCCGCGCCGCTGGCGGCTGCTGGCCTGGAGCGTTGCCGGCGTTTACGCGCTGTATCTGCTGGCGGGCAATATTTTCCTCAATACGCCGCTTTTCGACTTGGCCACCAACCGCAAGCCGCAGAAGTTCGTGATGCGCACCGGCCCGGCCATCACCCTGCTGCCGGGGCATGTCATCGCCTGGAACGTGCACATGCGCGGCCATGTGAACCACACGGTGTATGTGCTGCACGCCGACCGCGCCAGCGCCCGCCTGGCGTTGTGGCCGTTGTTCCGCCGCGAAGTGCGCGTACCGCACCTGCAGGCCAGCGGCGTGTCGGCCGAAGTCACCCGTGTCGACGATGTCGTGCCGCCGCCCCCTCGCGGGAGCCAGGGCTGGACGCTGCGCTTCGATGCCATCCGCAGCGATTCCATCCAGCACGCCCGATTCGGCAAGCTGCTGATCATCGGCCAGGGCCGGGGCACCGTCGGTTTCCGCAAGCAGCTGCGTGGCGGCCCCTCGGAACTGTACGACTCGCAGGTGGCCTTCAGCGATGCCATCGCCAGCTATGACGGCGTGCAGCTGCTGGACGCGATGAAGGTCGAGGCAACGTTCGGCTACCCCTGGCATTACCGTGACCAGGCGCCCGGTCTCGCCAAGTTCGACATCCTCCGCGGCGCGCTGAAGGTGGATGCGCGCAGTCACGGCATCCGGGTGGACACGGATGCGCGGACGCTGGCGGTGTCCAGCTCACCCAGCACCGGCCAGCTGCAGGCGGACATCACGCTCGACCGCGGCACCCTGCAGCCGGGCAGTCGCGCGGTGTGGCGGGTGCCCTTGCAGGCCGGCGTCGGCGCCCCCGATCGCGGCACGCTGGCCGTGCAGATGCACGCCGCACAGGACATCCGCCTGCAGGCGCGGCTGCCGGCGCGCGAGGGTACGGGCGCCTCGCTGGATGCCGACCTGCACATCACGGGGCGGAAGATTCCCTTCCGCGAACCCGGCCAGCTGATCGAGCGCACCTCCGGCCGGGTACAGGGCGAATGGACCTTCACCTCGCTCAACTGGATTCCCGCTCTGTTCCTGCGCAAGCCCTGGATGCAGCTTGACGGCGGTGGCACCGTACGGGCCGATCTGCAGCTGAAAGCGGGTGAGCTTGCGGCAGGCAGTACGGTGGACATCCCCGAAGCAGCGGCAACGGCCGAAGTGGCGGGCGTGCGCATGACCGGTACGGCCAGCGCACACGGCGAGCTGGCGGCTGGCACGCCGACCCGCGCCACGCTGGATGTGCGGGTGCCGCGCTTCAACGCACGCGCAGGCGGCGAGAAAGGAGACACCTTGTTCGACGGACGCGACCTGTCGCTGCTGCTCAGCGGTGATGGCCGCCTGCGTGAGTTCCGCAAGGACATGCGCGCGCGCCTGCGCTTCAGCAACGCCACCATTCCTGACCTGACCGCCTACAACCGTTATCTGGGCAAGGGGCAGGCGAAGCTGCTGGGAGGCACCGGCATGCTCACCGGCGATGTGGAACTGGATACCGATGGCCGGGTCGGCCATGGCACCGCCACCCTGCTCGGCAACGGCGCGCGCCTGCAGGTGGCCGGTCTCGACCTGCTTGGCAATGCAAAGGTCGACGCCACTTTGCGCCGCGCCGACTTCAAGCAGCGCTACTTCGACCTGTCGGGCACATCGGTGCAGCTGCGCGACGTGCAGGTCGGCCAGCAGCAGCGAAAGACGCCCTGGCAGGGACGCGTGCAGTTCAAGCAGGGCCGCATTGATGCGCAGGCACCGTTCCGGGTCGATGCCAGCGCGGCGCTGACCATGAGCGATGCCGCGCCCCTGCTGGCGGTGTTCGCCGAGCGTGGCGACTACCCGCGCTGGGCGCTGTCCCTGCTCGATGCGGGGCAGGTGAACGCAACCACCCGCCTGCGCTGGCAGGCAGGCCATCTGGTGCTCGACGGCCTGGAAGCCGAGAACGAGCGGCTGTCCCTGCGCGCGCGGCTGGATCTGCTCGAGCAGAACAAGCGCGGCGATCTCTACCTGCGCTGGGGACTGCTCGGTGCCGGCATCGAGATGAAAGGCAAGCAGCGCCAGTGGCATCTGGCAGGCGCGCGCGAATGGTTCGACAGCCGCCCGGCCCTGCTGCCTGCCGACGGCGCGCCCGGTACCGCGGACTGAGACGTGGCACTCCTGCATCCAATACCCACCCGTCTGCGTACACCTGGTGCAATTGCAAACGTTTGAAAGGATCAGTGATGAATCACAGAAGACAGATGTTTGGTCTGGTGGGCTGGCTGGCACTGACGCTCGCTGCGGCGGCATTGGGCGCGCGGGCCTCGATCACCGCCGCGCAGTTTTACGGGCAGCTGGTCCAGCCCAGCTGGGCGCCGCCGGCCACTGTGTTTGGACCGGTCTGGACTTTCTTATACGTACTGATGGCCCTCAGCGCGTGGCTGGTCTGGCGCCAGGGCGGTTGGCGCAGCAATCGGGCCGCGCTCGGCCTGTACGTCGCGCAACTGGTCGTCAACGTGCTGTGGAGCTGGCTGTTCTTCGCATGGAAGCTTGGTGGCGCGGCCTTCGCCGACATCCTGCTGCTGCTGGCGCTGATCGTGGCCACGATGCTGGCTTTCGCCCGTCGCAGGGCCCTGGCGGCGTGGTTGCTTCTGCCTTACCTGGCCTGGGTCAGCTTCGCCACCGCACTCAACCATGCGGTCTGGCAGCTCAACCCTTCAGTGCTGTGAGTGGGGCTCAGGCGGCGTCTACCGGGGCCGCATGCCATTGCCGCAGCGCTGCGCCAGTAAACGACTGCTGGCCACAGCCCGAGGGGCAGCGCACCACGCGGGCCGACGAGGTGCTGACCAGGCCGGCGCCCTCCTCTGCCTTGAACACCGTCTCACAGGCCATGCAGCGTGCCACCACCGCATACAGGTGGACGATGCGACCACTGCACGGGTCCTGCAGCGCGTTTATATCCAGGAGCTCGAAATGGCCGCTGTCCGGCAGAGCGCGGCGCGGGAATGAAAGACGAACGGAAGGCTGCAGGTCCACGCGGCATCATCGTTGGCAGGAACAGGACTTCACTGTAGGCAACGCAGCGTGCAGCACGCGTGCAGTCGGCATGTGGCTGTTGCGAAGTTTTGATGGGCGCGGCCATTCTACGGATGAGTGTGCCGGAATGAAGCGTTCAGTCTGTTGTGAACGTGCCCTTCACACGACAGAAGTGGTAGGCGAATCACTGTTTTTCCTTCACCATATAGGGAGGGCTTTTCATCGGGTCGTGGCTGATGCTGCGGGCTGCATCCCGACGCCGGCCCCCTGTCCCCGTACTGCGAGCACAACTGCTGATGCCCTCTGCTGATACCGTGCAGGACCCCTCGCTGGACCAGTGCGCACGCGAGCCGATCCACACGCCCGGCGCGATCCAGCCTTACGGCCTGCTGCTGGTGGTGGAACCCGGTTCGCTGCGGGTGCTGGAGCGGGCGGTAAGCGAGCCGGCCTTGCTGCAGCAGTTCGGCGACCCGTTGGGACAGGCGGTGGACGCGATTCTCGGCGGCGTGCTGGCGCCTTGGGTCAATCGCCTGCGTGACGCCGAAGTGGACAGCACGGCCCACCTGGGCACTGTTGAACTGCCGGGCCATGGCCGCCACCAGGTGCTGCTGCATCGCTCGGCGCAAGGCCTGCTGCTGGAGCTGGAATCGCCGGTTGCCGGACAGCCCACCTCGCTAGAGGAACTGTACCCGGCCATCCGCGAGCTGATGGTGGCGATCGAGACCGCCCCTACCGTCGCGGCCCTGTGCCAGATTGCCGCCGAGCACATGCGCGCGATGACCGGGTTCGACCGTACCCTCGTGTATCAGTTCGACAGCGGCTGGAACGGCACGGTCATCGCCGAGGACGGCAATGGGCGGCTGCCGTCCTACCTGGACCTGAGGTTTCCCGAATCGGACATTCCGGCCCAGGCGCGCGAGCTCTATCGCCGCAACCGCGTGCGCCTGATCGCCGATGCCGGTTACACCGCAGTGCCGCTGGTGCGTGCCGCCGCGCGTGCCGGGGCAGCCCCAACCGACCTCAGCCTGGCCGTGCTGCGCAGCGTCTCGCCGGTGCACCTGCAGTACATGCGCAACATGGGCACCGGCTCGTCGATGTCGGTGTCGTTGATGCACGAGGGCCAGCTCTGGGGCCTGGTGTCGTGCCACAGCGAGGATGCCCGCCGCCTGCCCTATCCGGTACGCACCGCCTGTGAATTCATGGGCCAGATCGTGTCGCTGCAGATTGCCCTGAAGCAGCGCGCCCACGCCATCGAGGAACGCGTCCAGCGGCGCTCGCTGCTGGTCAAGCTGCTGGGGCGGATGGCCGGCGACGAGGAGTTCATGGCCGCGCTGCGCCAGGACCCTGCCAGCCTGATGGCACTGACCAACGCACAGGGCGCTGCCATCGTGCACAAGGGCGACTGCCTGCGGGTCGGGCAATGCCCGGTCCGCGGCGACGTACTCGATATCGCCCGCTGGCTGGCCGAGGAACACGCGGGGGACGAGGTCTATGCCACCGACCACCTGGCCAGCGAATGGGAGCGCGGCGCCGCCCTGTCCGAAGTGGCCAGCGGCGTGCTGGCCGTCTCCATTTCCCAGCTGCACGACAGTTTCCTGATGTGGTTCCGCCCCGAAGTGGTGCGCACCGTGCGCTGGGGCGGCGACCCGCGCAAGACGGTGGCACCCGGCAACGTGCTTTCCCCTCGCCATTCGTTCGAAGCCTGGAAGGAAACCGTGCAGCAGCGCAGCCTGGCCTGGACCGATGCCGACCGCGATGCCGCGCACGAGATGCGCACGGCCATCGTCGACATCGTGCTGCGCAAGGCCGAGGAAATGGCAGAGCTCAACGAGCAGCTCCTGCGCAGCAACAAGGAGCTGGAAGCCTTCTCGTATTCGGTCAGCCACGACCTGCGCGCGCCATTCCGGCACATCGTCGGCTATTCCGAACTGCTCGGAAGCTCCGCCGCCGAGCGCCTGAATGACACCGAGCGACGTTTCCTGGACACAATCGTCGAATCGGCGAAGTCGGCCGGCACGCTGGTCGACGATCTGCTGAGTTTCTCGCAGATGGGGCGCTCCACCCTGGGCCGCATGCGCGTGGACATGGGCGCGTTGGTTGCGGACGTGCGCCGCACCCTGGCCTTCGACTATGCCGGGCGCGAGGTCGAGTGGAACGTCGGCCCGCTGCCGGTCATCGAGGCCGACCCCACGATGATGCGCCTGGTCTGGCAGAACCTGCTGTCCAACGCCGTCAAGTTCACCCGCGAACGCGAACAGGCCCGCATTGAGATCGGCTGCGAGCGCACTGCAGAAGAAGATATTTTCTTCGTCCGCGACAATGGCTGCGGCTTCGACATGCGCTACGTCGACAAGCTGTTCGGCGTGTTCCAGCGCCTGCACCACGTCGAGGAATTCGAAGGCACCGGCATCGGCCTGGCCAATGTGCGCCGCATCGTTGGCCGCCATGGTGGCCGTACCTGGGCCGAGGGTGCACTCGGCGAGGGCGCCACCCTTCATTTCACCCTGCCCCATCAAGACGGAGAACACCCATGAGGGATCTGCGGCCCATCCTTCTGGTTGAAGACAGCCCCAAGGATGCCGAGCTGACGATGGCCGCGCTGGCGCGCTGCCAGCTGCTGAACGACGTCGTCCATGTGCGCGACGGTGCCGAAGCACTGGACTACCTGCGCTGCGAGGGTGCCTACGTCGGCACACGCCATGGCGGCCCGGTGGTGGTCCTGCTCGACCTGAAGCTGCCCAAGATCAATGGCCTGGAAGTGCTGGAGCAGGTGCGCGGCGACGCAACGCTGGGCAGCACCCCCATCGTCATGTTGACCTCCTCGCGTGAAGAGCAGGACCTGGTGCGCAGCTACCAGCTCGGCGTGAACGCCTTCGTGGTCAAGCCGGTGGATTTCAAGGAATTCTTCGATGCCATCCAGGGGCTGGGCATGTTCTGGGGCATCACCAACCAGCCCCCGCCCCACCCCTCCATCGGGACTGGCACGCCCGATGCGTGATGCTGCACGCCGACCTTCGCACCTGCGCATCCTCATGCTGGAAGACAGTGCGCTTGATGCGGAACTGATCACGGCGCAACTGCAGCGTGCGGGGCTGGAGTTCGAGACCGAGCGCCTGTGGACCCGCGACGCCTTCATCGACGCGATCGAGAGTGATCGTTTCGACGTCATCCTCGCCGACCACGTCCTGCCGGGTTTCGACGGCGATGCCGCGCTCGACCTGGCGCGCGAGCGCGCGCCGCACATTCCCTTCATCTTCGTCTCCGGCACCCTGACCGAAGAGCTGGCGGTGCAGGCCCTGACCCGTGGCGCGCGTGACTATGTGGTCAAGCAGCGCCTGCAGCGCCTGCCCGACGCGATCCGTCGCGCGCGCCAGGAAGCCAGCGAACGCAACCAGCTGACCCAGGCTCGTGCCGCGCTGGACGAAAGCCAGGCGCAGCTGCAGCAGATCACCGATGCCGTACCGGCGCTGATCGCCCACCTCGACACCGGACACCGCTACCGTTTCGCCAACAAGGCGTTCCTCGATTGGCACGGCACCGACCTGCAGAGCATCCTCGGGCGCACCGCCGCCGACGTTGGCGGCGCGGAGGCCTTTGCCAACGCCCTGCCCAGCCTGCAGCGGGTACTGGCCGGCGAACGCGCCAGCTTCCAGGTCACCCTGGTGCACCGCAGTGGCGATTCACGCTTCCTGCAGATGGACTGCGTGCCCGAGCGCGCCGCCGATGGCAGGGTCACCGGCTATACCTGCCTGGGCAGCGATGTGTCCTCGCTGAAGCGCGCCGAGCTGGCGCTGCGCGAGGACAATGAATCGCTGGAACGGCAGGTGCAGGCGCGTACCGCCGAACTGCAGGCCAGCAAGCGGCGCCTGCAGGCGATCTTTGAATCCAGTTTCCAGCACCAGGTACTGCTGGACAGCAGTGGCCGCATCGTCGATGCCAATGTCGCCTCCCTCGCTGCCGTTCTTGCAGAAAAGGACGATGTCATCGGCCTGCCCTTCTGGGAATCCCCGTGGTTTGCCGCGACGCCCGAGCTCGCCGGCGTGGTCGACCAGGCCGTGGCCGATGCCGCGCGCGGCCGCAGCGCGGTGCAGGCAATGGACCTGGAACTGCCCACCGGACGCCGCAGCTTTGATTTCACGTTCCGCCCGCTGCAGGGTGCCGAGGGCACGGTGACCGCCGTGGTCTCCGAGGCCGTGGAAACCACCGCCCGCATCCAGGCCGAGCACGCGCTACGGCAGGCACAGAAGATCGAGGCCGTGGGCCAGCTCACCGGCGGCATCGCCCATGACTTCAACAACATCCTGACCGTGATTGCGGGCAACGTCGAGCACGCGATGCTGCTGAACCAGCGTGACGGCCAGCCCGGCAACATGAGTGCGCGTGCACTGGACAACGCCCTCAAAGGCGTCGGCCGCGCGGCCAGCCTGACCCAGCGCCTGCTGGCATTTGCGCGCAAGCAGCCGCTGCGCAGCCAGGCGGTCAACCTCAACGACACGCTGCTGGGCATGCAGGACATGCTGCAGCGGGCACTGGGTGAACTGGTGCAGCTGGACATCCGCACCGGTGAAGGCATCTGGTGTGTCGAACTCGACGTCGGCCAGCTCGAGGCTTCGGTGTTGAACCTGGCGGTGAATGCGCGCGACGCGATGTCCGGTGGCGGGCGCCTGGTGGTGGAGGTCGACAACAGCCACCTCGACCATGACTATGCCGCGCTGTTCCCGGATGCGACGCCGGGCGAATACGTGATGCTGCGCGTGCGCGACAACGGCCATGGCATGTCCGCCGATACGATGGCCAAGGTGTTCGAGCCCTTCTTCACCACCAAGCAGGTAGGCCGCGGCACCGGCCTGGGCCTGTCGATGGTGCACGGCTTCGTCAAGCAGTCCGGTGGCCACGTCCTCATCGACTCGGTGGAAGGCGGCGGCACCAGCATCACCATGATGTTCCCGCGCTCGTCGCTGGACCTGCCCTGCGAGACCGCCGCGCCGGCCACCGGCCTGGCCGGTTACGAGCCGCGCGAAGAGACCATCCTGGTTGCCGAAGACAATGACGATGTGCGCGCCTATACCGTCGAGGCGCTGCGCCAGCTGGGTTACCGCGTGCTGGAAGCGCACGATGGCCCGTCCGCGCTGCGCCTGCTGGAGCGTCCGGATGCGAAGATCGACCTGCTGTTCTCCGACGTGGTGATGCCGGGGATGTCAGGCTGGGCGCTGGGCCGTGAAGTGCGCGAACGCTGGCCGGAGATCGCCGTGCTGTTTACCTCGGGCTATCCGCGCGACCACGATGCCGCCGGCAGCAAGGGGCGTTCGGCACCGCTGCTGTCGAAGCCGTTCACCCGCAGCGACCTGGCCGAATCGATCATCAGCGTGCTGAGGGAGCGCGCGCCAGCGCGTTGATCTGCGCGCATTCCACGACCGCCGGCGGTGACGGCATCCGGGCCAGCGCGATCATCGCCTGACCGATGCCGCGGTTGCTGGTGGTCAGCGCCGGCAGCAGCCCCTCGGCCACCGCCATCAGTGGGCGGGCCAGCAGATAGAACGGCTTGAGCAGCGGGTGTCGCGTACCGGTGCCGGATACCGGCCGCACGCCGGCCGGACGCAGCATCACCGTGCGCACCGGCAGGTCGGCAAGCGCCTGCTCGGTCTCGCCCTTCACCCGCAGCGGCATGATCCGGCTGTCCGGGTTGGCATGTGCTCCCGACACATACAAGAAGCATCCATCGGGATTGGCTGCCGCCCACGCTTCGGCGACGGTGCGGGTCACCTGCAGCGTCACCTGGCGGTACTGGGGCTCGGCCGTGCCCACTGGTGGTGCACCCGCACAGTAGAAACAGGCGTCGAATCCAGCAAGCGCATCACCCAGGGTGGCGGCTCGCTGGAAGTCCGCCAGCACGATCTCGTCGACGGTGTCCGGCACGCTGCCCGCCCGGCGCACCAGTGCGGCGACGTGACCGACATCCACGGACTGCAGGCACGCCTGCAGCACGCCCTGCCCGACCAGCCCGGTGGCGCCCACCAGCAGCACCCGCATTGCATTGCCGTTGCCCATCGGGCTTTCCTCCAACGCTTTACAGTTTGACGAACCGCTGGACCTTGCGCGCCAGCCAACCACTGAACACCAGTGGCGCATCCAGTGCCGACACGCAGATGCACGGCGCGCCCGGTGCGGTGACCGGCTGGTGCTCCACGTCTTCATCCAGATCAGCCACATCGCCTGGCGCGAACAGACCCAGCGCATCATTGTAGGCGCCGCGCAGGATGTGGGTGAGCTCGCTGCGGCCGTGGCTGTGCATCGGCAGGCACTTGCCCGGCGCGATCTTGAGCATGATCAGCGAAGGCATTTCCGCGGAGCGGATGCAATGCACGCCCGGTGCGATCCAGCGCCAGCGCAGCGCAGCCAGCGAGCGACCGAAGTACGGGTGCAGGGACGCCGGCAGATGGTCCGCGCCCACCTCCGGCCGCTCCACCGGCGGCGCGGCCGGCCGCGCGACGGTAATGGCAGCCACCGCAGGCTCGACACGCTCCAGCTCGGCAAGCATGGCCTGACGCAGCGCATGACTGCGGCCGCCAACCACCATCGGCTGGGTCTGTTCAATCAGCGCCGCGCCGATGGCCTCGGCCTCGCGCAGGCGCTGGCGGCAATGCGGGCACTGCTCCAGGTGGGTGCCAACGACCACGCTCAGCGGCGCCGGCAACGCGCCGGCCGCATAGCTGAGAAGGGTCGATTCGTGCAGGTGGTGGTGAGGGTTCATGGCATGCCCCCCACCTTGGACTGCAGCTGCAGGAAAGCCCGGCGCAGGTGTGACTTCACCGTGCCCAGCGGCATTCCCAGCGCCTCGGATATCTCGCCGTGGCTCTTGGCTTCGAAATACGACATGCGCACCAGCCGGGCCTGCACTGCCGGCAGTTCGTTGATGCGCTGGCGCAGGCGGGCCTGGTCGGCATAGTGCTCGGCGCTGGTCTGTGACTGCGCGTCACTGCTGGCAGCTTCCTCCACCGCGGCCTGCACCTGCATCCAGCTGCGCTCATGGCGCACCCGGTCGATCTGCAGGTTGCGTGCGATCCGGTACAGCCATGTGCTCAGCGCGCCCTGCGCCGCATCGTAGTCTGCCGCACGCAGCCACAGCCGCAGCAGGCATTCCTGCGCAAGCTCCTCGGCCACCGCTTCGGGCGCGCCGAGCCCACGCAGGTAGACACACAGGCGCGGCATGAAGTGGTCGTAGATGCGCATGAAACAGGTGCGGTCGCGCAGACGCGCCACACCGTCCATGTCACCGGTCCAGTTCGTCGGCTCGCTGCTTGGCTGCTGGGAACTGGACACGATGCGTGCGGCGTCGAAGTCAAAGGAAGGGCTGGCGGCGTCAGGGTACATCCGGGCGGCGATCAGGCAGGTGAAGGGAGTCTGTGTGCTGTACGCACCAGAGGCCGGCTTGGATGCAGCCCGTTGCCCTGCATCCACCCGGGCCCGTCGTGCGTATGTTCAGCAGGCCAACCCGCCAGGACCCCCATGCATACCGCCGGTCTGCTGCTGTACCTGTCCACCGTGGCCAGCGCCACGCCCCTGCTGCGCAGCGAAGGCGTTGCCAGCCTGGCCGACGGCACCCCCGCCTACCGCGAGGTGCACTGGCGGCGCGGGGAGCCCGAAGGTGCGACGCGCTGGGTGCAGTACCTGTGCCCGGACGGTCGCCCGTTCGCACGCAAGGAGCTGCCGGGCACCGCCCAGCCGCAGGCGCGGGGCTACCTGCTGCAGGACGGACGCAGCGGCCAGGCCGCCAAAGTGGTGGTGGCCGGCGGACAGGTCAGCATCGACTGGAAGGAGAGCGCGCCGGACGCGGAGCGGCGTGCGCAGGTGCCACTGCCTGCCGACGCGGTGATCGACACCGGCTTCGACGCCGCAGTGCGCGCGCACTGGCCTGCATTGATGAAGGGAAATGAGGTCCGCCTGCCCTTCCTGGTGCCGGGCCGGCAACGCTTCTACCCGGTCAGCGTGCGCCGTACCGGTGCGCTCACCTGGCAGGGAGCACCGGCACAGGCCATTGAGGTGCGCCTGGCCACTTGGTACGGCGCGGTCGCTCCGCGGCTGTCCCTGGTCTACGCAGATGACGACCGCCGACTGCTGGAGTTCCGCGGCACCAGCAACCTGCGTGATGGCCATGGCGTCTATCCGGCCGTCATTGTCCGCTTCGCCTCACCCGCGACGACGCGGCCACAGGCGCAGTGGCAGCAGGCCTGGGCACAACCGTTGGTGGCGTCCTGCGGCGTGAGCGACAGGTGAAGCAGTCTCGCAATGCCGATTGAGTGCATCCAATGCACGCTGTGCTGCGTAGATAGGGGCAGACACGCCCTCGAGACTTCGCCCATGTCCGCTGCTGCGCCCCTTCCACGCCGACGTGAGCGACTGCTGCGCACCCTGCGACGCTGGTTCGACACCGAGGCCGCCGCGGCGCAGGCCGACCCTGCGCAGCGCGGCCGCATCGATTGGCTCCGGGCCGTGCCGTTCGTGCTGCTGCATGTGGCGTGCCTGGGGGTGATCTGGGTCGGCGTGTCCTGGACCGCAGTAGCGGTGGCGCTGGCGCTGTACGCGGTGCGGATGTTCGCGATCACCGGCTTCTACCACCGCTACTTCTCGCACCGCACCTTCCAGGCCTCGCGCCCGGTGCAGTTCGTGTTCGCGGTGATCGGCGCGTCCAGCGTGCAGCGTGGCCCGTTGTGGTGGGCCGCCCACCACCGCCATCACCATCGCCATGCCGACCAGCCGCAGGACCCGCATTCGCCGAATGAAGGTGGATTCTGGCGCAGCCACATGGGCTGGTTCCTGACCCGTGAAGCCTTCGCCACGGATCTGGCGCGCGTGCCCGACCTGGCCCGTTTCCCGGAACTGCGCTGGCTGGACCGTTTTGACATCGCCGTGCCGGTGTTGCTGGCCGCAGGCCTGTACGGCCTTGGCGCGCTGCTGGAACGCGTGGCACCCGGCCTGCACACGACGGGCCCGCAGCTGCTGGTCTGGGGCTTCTTCATTTCCACCGTGGTGCTGTTCCATGCCACGGTCACCATCAATTCGCTGGCCCACCGCTTCGGCAGCCGCCGCTTCGAGACGCGTGATGACAGCCGCAACAACCTGTGGCTGGCCCTGCTGACCTTCGGCGAGGGCTGGCACAACAACCACCACTTCTTCCCCGGCACCGCCCGCCAGGGCTTCCGCTGGTGGGAAGTGGACCTGACCTGGTACGGCCTGCGCCTGATGGCCGCCGCCGGCCTGGTCAGCGGATTGAAGCCGATACCCGAGTGGGTGCTGGCCAAGGTGAAGGACTGAGCATGCGCATCGCGGTCATCGGTTCGGGCATTGCGGGTCTGGCCAGCGCGTACTGGCTGGACGGCGAGCACGAAGTCACGCTGTATGAAGCCAACGACTACCTGGGCGGGCACACCCACACCCATCGGGTGCAGGTCGACGGGCAGCAGATGTCGGTCGACACCGGCTTCATCGTCTTCAATCCGCAGCACTATCCGCTGCTCACTTCCTTGTTCGACGAGCTGGGCGTGGCGTCGCAGCCCACCACCATGAGCTTCTCGATGCACAGCGACCGCACTGGCGTGGAGTATAACGCCACCTCGCTGGACGGCCTGTTCTGCCAGCGCCGCAACCTGGTCTCGCCGCGCTTCTGGGGCATGCTGGCCGACCTGCGCCGCTTCTACCGGGAGGCACCGCTGCTGCTGGCCGAGGCCGAAGGCCCGACGCTGGGACAGTACCTGCGCCAGCAGCGCTTCGGCGATGCCTTCGTGGAGGAGCACCTGCTGCCGATGGCCTCGGCGCTGTGGTCCTCGCCGACCGCCACCGTGCTGGACTTCCCGGCGCGCTACCTGGTGCAGTTCATGGCCAACCACCAGATGCTGCAGATGACCGGCCGCCCACCGTGGCGCGTGGTCAAGGGCGGCTCGGCGCGCTACGTGGAAGCGCTGCGCAGCCGCTGGCGCGTGCATGAGCGGTTGGAAACGCCGGTGCAGGCGGTCGAGCGCATGCCGTGGGGCGCACGCGTGCACAGCTCGGCGGGTATTGAAGGCTTCGACAAGGTGATCCTGGCCTGCCACAGCGACCAGGCCCTTGCCCTGCTGGCAGACGCCGATCCGGTCGAAAGCGCAGTGCTGGGCGCGATCCGCTACCAGGCCAATGAGGCCGTGCTGCACACCGACGCCTCACTGCTGCCCGCCAACCGCAAGGCCTGGGCCGCCTGGAACGCGCACGTGCCGGAAGATCCTTCGGCGCCCTGCACGGTCAGCTACTGCATGAACCTGCTGCAGGGCCTGCCCGGCGAGACGCCGCTGGTGGTGACCCTCAACCGCAGTGATGCCATCGATCCGTCCAAGGTGCTGCGCCGCCTGCACTACGCGCACCCCGTGCACGACCATGCCGCCGTGCGGGCGCAGCAGCGCTGGGGCGAGATCCAGGGCCACCGCCACACCTGGTTCGCCGGTGCCTACTGGGGCTGGGGTTTCCATGAGGATGGCATCGCCAGCGCACGGCGCACGGTCGACGCGCTGCGCGCCTGCACCGGCATCGCCTCGCCGCTGCGGCCGACCGAGATCACGGCATGACCGCCAGCGCGCTCTATGTCGGGCAGGTGCAGCACCGGCGGCACCATCCGCATCCGCATGCGTTCCGCTACCCGGTAGCGCAGCTGCTTCTGGACCTGGACGAGCTGGACACGATCTTCGCCGGGCGCTGGCTGTGGTCGGTCAACCGCCGCAACCTCGCCGAGTTCCGCCGCAGCGACTACCTGGGCGATGCGAAGGTGCCACTGGCCGACGCTGTGCGCGACCACGCCGCCCCCGTGCTGGGCCGTCGCCCGGAAGGGCCCGTGCGGCTGCTGACCCACCTGCGTTTTGGCGGCCACGTGTTCAATCCAGTCAGCTTCTACTACTGCTACCAGGCCGACGGCAGCACCTTGGACTGCATCGTCGCCGACATCACCAATACGCCGTGGAAGGAGCGCCACGCCTACGTGCTGCCGGTCGAACAGGCGCAGCACGTAGGCGGCAGCCTGCGCTGGCAGTTCGACAAATGCTTCCACGTGTCGCCCTTCATGCCGATGGACTGCCGCTACGACTGGCGCTTCAACGCTCCCGGCGATGCGCTGCGTGTGCATATGCAGGTCTGGCGCGAGGGCGTGCGCCAGTTCGATGCGACCCAGTCCATGCAGCGCCATCCGCTGGATGGCCGCGGCCTGGCGCGGGTGCTGCTGGCCTACCCGCTGATGACCGTGCAGGTGGTCGCCGCCATCCACTGGCAGGCGCTGCGCCTGTGGCTGAAACGCAATCCCGTGCACGACCACCCTTCCCTTGCCGAGAAACCGCGATGAACAACCTGACGCCTTCAGTGGCCCTGCCCCGTGCCGGTGCACTGGACGCCTTCCTGCGCCGTCGCCTGCTGGCCCAGCTGGCGCCGATGCACGACGGCCAGCTGCGCGTCCGCGATGCCTTCGGCGAGGTACTGCTGGGCGATGGCCATGGCCCGCTGCAGGCCATGGTGACCATCGACGACCCGGCTTTCTACCGCAAGGTCGCCGCGCAGGGCAGCGTCGGCGCGGGCGAGAGCTACATCCACGGCGACTGGCGCTGCGATGACCTGGTCGCACTGGTCCGCCTGCTGGTGCGCAACCGCGATCTGCTGGACGGCATGGAGCGCGGCCCGGCACGCGCCGCCGGCTGGCTGCTGCGCGGCTGGAACCGCCTGCGCCGCAACAGCCGCGAGGGCAGCCGCCGCAACATCGCCGCCCACTACGATCTCGGCAATGATTTCTTCGCGCTGTTCCTGTCGCCGGACCTGATGTATTCCTCGGCGCTGTACGCACAGGCGGACGAGCCGCTGGAAGTGGCCTCTACCCGCAAGCTGGACCGCATCTGCCAGCAGCTGCACCTGCAGCCGGGCGACCGCGTGGTCGAGATCGGTACCGGCTGGGGTGGGTTTGCCGTGCATGCGGCGCGCCATTACGGCTGTCACGTCACCACCACCACCATTTCCGCCGAACAGCACGCACTGGCCGTGCAGCGCGTGCAGGACGCAGGCCTGCAGGAGCGGGTGACCGTGCTGATGCAGGACTACCGCGACCTTCAGGGCCAGTTCGACAAACTGGTCTCCATTGAGATGATCGAGGCCATCGGCGCCGAGTTCCTCGACACCTACATGGGCACCCTGCAGCGCCTGCTGAAGCCCGACGGCGTGGCGCTGCTGCAGGCGATCACCATCGAAGACCACCGCTACGAACAGGCGCGGCGCAGCGTGGACTACATCAAGCGCTTCGTGTTCCCGGGCAGCTTCATTCCCTCGATCAACGCGATCATGGCGGCCAAGACCCGGGCCAGCGACCTGCAGCTGATCGCCCAGCAGGACTTCGGCCATTCCTACGCGCTCACCCTGCGCGCCTGGCGCCAGCGCTTCCTGGCCCAGCGCGCCGCCGTGCAGGCACAGGGTTTCGACGAGCGCTTCTGCCGCATGTGGGAGTTCTACCTGGCCTACTGCGAGGGTGGTTTCCTGGAGCGCTCCATCGGCGTGTCGCACCTGCTGCTGGCACGGCCGGGCCATTGCACCGACGTCCCCGTCGACAGCGAGGCCTGAGATGGGAGGCCTTACATGAGACGGACCTGGTTCAACCTGCTCGGCAACCAGCTGGTCTGGCTGTGCGCGGTGTCTGGCGCGGGCCGCGGCTGGCAATGGCCGGCACTGCTGGCCGCGGCGCTGTATGTCGCCAGCCAGCTGCTGACCAGCCCGGTGCCGCGCATTGACCTGCGCCTGCTGCTGCTCGCCCTCGCCTGCGCCTGGTTGGTGGATGGCATCGCCGCCGCCAGCGGTACCGTGCGCTATGCCGCCGCGCCGCTGGACTGGGCACCGCCGCCGTGGATCATGGCGCTGTGGGCGGCGTTCGCGATGACCCTGACCAGTTCGATGACCTTCCTGCATCGGCACCGCCTGCTGCCAGCGCTGTTCGGCCTGCTGCTGGCACCGCTGGCCTATCTTTCGGCGGCGCGCGGTTTCCAGGCCGTGCAGTTCAGTTCACCCGTTTGGCAGGGCGTCCTGCTCTTGGGCGTTGGCTGGAGCATTGCCCTCTCGTTGCTGTGCGCGCTGGCACGCCGCAGCGTTGACAAGGCGGTCGAACACACAAAAGGAGTGCGCGCATGAACCTGCTTGGCTGGGTGCTGCTGTACGCAGTGCTGGTGATGTGCTGGGGCTGGGCCTGGCAGCGCCGCCACTGCAACATCGGTGTGGTCGACGTGCTGTGGGCCAAGGGCGTGGCCGCAGGTGCACTGCTGCTGGCCTGGCTGGGTGACGGCGGCCTGCAACCGCGCATCGCACTGGCGGTGCTGGGCGGCCTGTGGGGCAGCCGGCTGGCTTTGCATCTGTGGCGTCGCGTGCGCAGCGAAGACGAGGACGGTCGCTACCGCTATCTGCGCGAACACTGGAACGGCCATCAAGGAAAGATCTTCGGCTTCTTCATGGCGCAGGCGCTGCTGGTGGTGCTGTTCGCCCTGCCGTTCCTGGCCGTGGCCCGCAACCCGGCCACCGGCCATGCCGGCTGGATCGCCGCCGCCGTGGCGGTATGGCTGCTCAGCGTCGGTGGCGAAGCACTGGCCGACCGCCAGCTCGCACGCTTCCGCGCCGACCCCGCCAACAAGGGCAAGACCTGCCGACAGGGGCTGTGGCGCTACTCGCGCCATCCCAACTATTTCTTCGAGTGGCTGCACTGGTTCACCTATGTGCTGCTGGCCGTCGGCTCACCGCTGTGGTGGCTGGCTTGGTCGGGCCCGGTGGTGATGTACCTGTTCCTGCGCTACCTCAGCGGCGTCCCCTTCACAGAAAAACAGGCCCTGCGCAGCCGCGGCGAAGACTACCGCGACTACCAGCGCAGCACCCCGATGTTCTTCCCGTGGTTCCCCCGCACTTCCCCTTCCCAGGACCGCACGCCATGAATGCCACCAGCACGCTGCACCCTCCCGTCGAGATCGAAGGCGGCCTGACCGGCTGGGCCGAACGCGGCTGGATCCCGGACGCGGCCCTGCGTGCAGGCATACGTCGCCTGTGCGCGCAGCGCCTGCAGGAAGAGGACGAAGGCGGCCAGGAAGGACAGTCGGTGCGCTTCCAGCGCCGCATCGCCGAACTGGCCGGCAGCCCGCTCGCACTGCACGTCGATGCCGCCAACCGCCAGCACTACGAAGTGCCGGCCGCATTCTTCCAGGCCTGCCTCGGCAAGCGCCTGAAGTACAGCAGCTGCTACTACCGCACCGGTCACGAAACCTTGGACGACGCCGAAGAGGCGATGCTGGAACTGTATGGGCAGCGCGCCGGGCTGCGCGATGGCCAGGATATCCTCGAACTCGGCTGTGGCTGGGGTTCGTTGACCCTGTGGATGGCCGAGCGCTACCCGAATGCACGCATCACCGCAGTGTCCAATTCAAACAGCCAGCGCGAGCACATCATGGGTCAGTGCCAGGCACGGGGCCTGCGCAACGTCGAGGTGCTCACCCGCGACGTGAACCAGCTGGAGCTGCCGACCGCGCGATTCGATCGCTGCGTGTCGGTGGAAATGTTCGAACACGTGCGCAACTACCAGCAGCTGCTGCAGCGCATCGCCGGCTGGCTGCGGCCGGACGGTGCCCTGTTCGTGCACATTTTCGCCCACCGCACGCTGATGTACCCGTTCGAGACCGAAGGCGATGACAACTGGATGGGGCGGCACTTCTTCACCGGTGGCCTGATGCCAGCCGCCGACACCCTCCTGCATTTCCAGCAACACCTGCAGCTGGACCAGCGCTGGCTGCTCGACGGCACGCACTACCAGCGCACCGCCAACCACTGGCTGGACAACCAGGACGCCGCCCGCGCCCAGCTGATGCCGATCCTGCAGTCAACCTACGGCGAGGCCGCCGCGCGCATCTGGTGGCAGCGCTGGCGCATGTTCTGGATGGCCTGCGCCGAGTTGTTCGGCTATGACCAAGGCCAGCAGTGGCTCGTCGCCCATTACCTGTTCCGCCCCCGCTGAAGGAGACTGGCCATGCGTATGCCCCCCTTGTTCACCCTGCTGACGTTGGCCCTGTTCGGCACCGGCTGCAGCAGCCAGGACACCCGGCCACTGCCACGTGAGCCGTCGGTGGACGTCCCACGCTTCATGGGCGACTGGTATGTGATCGCCCACATCCCCTCGCCGCCAGAGCGCGAGGCTTTCGACGCCGTCGAAAGCTATTCCCTGCGGCCGGATGGACGCATCCAGACCACCTTCACGTACCGCAAAGGCAGCTTCCAGGCGCCATACAAGAGCATGCACCCGGTCGGCCGGGTGGAGAAAGAAGGCGCCGGCGCGGTGTGGGGCATGCAGTTCATCTGGCCGATCCAGGCCGAGTACATCATTGCCTGGCTGGACGCGGACTATCGGCAGACGATTGTCGGCCGTAGCAAGCGCGATTACGTCTGGTACATGGCGCGCACGCCGCAAGTGTCGCCGCAGGACTACCAGGCCGCCGTCGAGCGCATCGCTGCCATGGGCTATGACACCTCGAAGCTTAGGAAGGTCCCGCAGTCCGTACGCTGATCCTGCCAGATGAATGGCCGCCACCATGACTGGTGGCGAGCCACCGCCCCGCTCCTCTATAGTCAGCCGGGCACGACAGGCATGGTGCCTGTCCGGTAACCACAGGGAGCAGGTCATGGGTCTGGTACAGGCGGTCAAGGGTGCAGTGGGCGGTGTTCTGGCCGACCAGTGGAAGGATTTCTACACCGTGCCGACGGGCCTGCCGTCGACCGCGGCCCTGTTCGCGGCCGTGCCGCAGGGCACCAATGCCGGCCGTGGTTCCAATACCAGCGGTTCGTCCAACATCATCAGCAATGGCTCGAAGATCGTCGTGCCCGAAGGCTATGGCCTGCTGCTGTTCCAGGACGGCGCGATCACCGCCTTCGTGGCCGAGCCGGGCGGCTACGAGTGGCGCTCGGACGACCTCAACTCGCAGTCGCTCTTCGCCGGCGACGGGCTAGTCAGTACCTTCATCAAGCAGAGCTGGGAACGCTTCAAGTTCGGCGGCCAGCCTGGCTCGCAGCAGGCCGCCTTCTTCGTGTCGCTGAAGGAACTGCCGGACAATCGCTTCGGCACCCAGTCGGAAATCTACTGGGACGATGCCTTCCTCAACACCCAGGTTGGCGCGGTCACCCGTGGCTCGTACACGCTGAAGATCATCGACCCGATCCTGTTCGTAAAGAACTTCGTGCCGGCCAGCTACCTGCGTCCGGGCCAGGTCTTCGACTTCACCGACATGGACAATGCCGCCGCCACCCAGCTGTTCAATGAAGTGGTGGGTTCGCTGGCACCGGCGTTCAGTCTGTACAGCAACGATCCGTCCAAGGGCAACCGCATCACCAAGCTGCAGCAGGATTCCATCGGCTTCGCGCAGAGCCTGTCGGCCGCCGTCGAACAGGCCTACCAGTGGAAGTCCGACCGCGGCCTGGCCATCGTCAAGACCGCCATCGTTTCGATCGAGTACGACGCCAACACCCGTGAACTGCTGAAGACCGTGCAGCGCGCCGATGCGCTGTCCGGTTCGCGCGGCAATTCCAACCTGCAGGCCAGCGTGGCCCAGGGCATCCAGTCGGCCGGCGAGAACGGCGGCGCGGCGGGCCTGGTCGGCGTCGGCATGGCCTCGGGCATGTTCGGTGCGGGCAGCCTGCAGCAGCCGACTGCGCCGTCCGCCGATGATCCGGTGGCCAAGCTGAAGAAGGCCAAGGAAATGCTCGACCTGGGCCTGATCACCCAGGGCGACTACGATGCGCTGAAGGCCAAGGCGCTGGGCCTGTAAGCCGCCGGACGCGCAGACCCATGTCCGACCCCAGAAACGGTCCTCCGCCGCTGCCCCAGGCCGCCCCCGCTTCGCCCCCGCCGTTGCCGGCGGCGAAGCTCGACGGTCCGGGTTCGCCGCAGGACGTCCCGCCCCTGCCTGGCAGCTTCCCGCTGGATACCAGCACGCTGCCGCAGGCTATCCGTGATGAAGTCGAAGCGCCCGATCCGCTGGCCATCGACACGTCGGCCAGCGAACTGAAGGACGGCCTTAACCGCTGCCCGAAGTGCGGCAGCACCGACATCCGCCCCAGGCTCGGCACCGACGTCCTGGTCTGCCTGTACTGCCGTCACGAATGGTATGGCGCGCGGGTGGAGGAGGAATTCGGGCTGGGTGAAGCGCTCGACCAGCTGCAGGGCACGATCATCGCCTCCGGCGCCCGCGACATCGACGCCGACACCTCGGCGCTGATGACCTTCAAGTGCGGCGGCTGTGGTGCCGAGGTCACGGTCAACACCGAAAGCACGATGACCGCGCGCTGCCACTGGTGCCGCCACGTGTTCGGCGTCAACGAGCAGATCAGCAACGGCGCCGTGCCCGATGCCGTGTTGCCCTTCCACATCAGGAAGGACGATGCGGTTGCGCGCATCCGCCAGTTCGTCGACAAGCGCCGGATGTTCGCGCTGAAGGCCTTCAAGGACCAGTTCACCCCGGAAAACGTGGTGGGCGTGTACCTGCCCTACATGATCGTGGACAGCAATGTCAGCGCGACCGTGGCAGGCAAGGGCGAGATCAAGACCCGCGAGTACACCCGCGGCACCGAGAAGAACAAGCAGACTTACTACGACGCGGACATCTACCAGGTCGAGCGCCAGGTCGAATTCACCGTCGACGACCTGCCGCTGGAATCCTCGACCGAGCGCGGCAACCTCGACACGCGCACCAACACCAACAACATCATCAACACCATCCTGCCGTTCGATACCAAGAACGCGGTGAAGTGGAACGCGTCCTACCTGGCGGGCTTCACCTCCGAGAAGCGCAACGTGGATGTGGAGAAGCTGCGCCCACGGCTGGAAGACCAGCTGCTGTCGATCGCCCGCGCGCAGGTCGAAGCCAGCGTGCGCCGCTACGACCGTGGCGTGCGCTGGGAGCAGGAACGGCTGGACGTGCACGGCAGCCGCTGGGTGTCGATGTACCTGCCGGTCTGGCTGTACTCCTACCACCAGCCCGGCGCCAACGGCGGCATGCTGCACTACATCGCGGTGAACGGCCGTACCGGCGAAACCATGGGCAGCGTCCCCGTGCAGCAGTGGAAGATGCTGCTGGCCGCCCTGGCGACCGGTACGGTCATCGAAGCCCTCGCAATTGCCTTCCTGGTGGCGACAACATGAGTGACGACAGTGGTCTCTGGTTGCTGGCGGCCGGCCCGGCCGGTGCTACCGCGCTGTACTGGGCGCTGTACCGCTATTACCGCAACACCGACAAATCGCATTCGTTCGAACACGAAACCGCGATCGATGCCAAGCCGGTGACCGGCTCGGACCGTCGCGTGGATTCGATCACCGGTACGCAGGAACGGCGCGTGCGCGGTGACAACGTCTACGAGTACCGCAAACGGGTGATGCGGGTGAAGCCCGGTGGCGATTGACACGGCACCACGCTGCCGTGACGCGGCGGTGATCTAGACTGGCGGCCCATGTTATGCCTGCCCCTGCCTGGGGTGGGCAGCGCCCCGCCGTTCGAGATCGTCCGTGAACCAGCCTCCTGTTCCCCAGCCGCAAGCCGCCCATGCCTCCGACAGCGTGAACATGGCGCTGGCAGCGGGTGCCATCGTCGGCACCTGGTTCTGGGATGTGCCAAACGACCAGCTGACCGTTGATGAAGCGCTCGCACGCGCGTTCGGGCTGGACCCGGCGCTTGCGCAGCGCAAGCTGCAGCTGCACGAGGTGCTGGGCACGGTGCACCCCGATGACCTGGCAGGGCTGACCTCGGCCATCGAGCATGCCGTGCGGCACGGCGGCCGCTTTGCGCATCAGTACCGCACGCGCGGCACTGACGGCGGCTACCACTGGCTGGAAAGCATCGGCCGCGTCGACCTGGACGAGAACGGTCGGGCACTGCGCTTCCCCGGCGTCCTCATCGACATCGACGAACGGCTGCGGGTGCAGGCCGAGCGTGACCAGGCCCAGGCCCTGCTGCGCTCCTTCGTTGAGGCCGCGCCGGGCGTGATGTATGCCAAGGATCGCCAAGGCCGCCTGCTGATGGGCAACAGCGGCACAACGGCACTGATCGGGCGCCCCCCGGCGGAGTATGTTGGGCGGACCGATGCCGAACTGTTGGCCAACCCCGCCCAGGCTGCGGCGGTGATGGCCACCGACGAGCGGGTAATGTCCAGCGGCTGCAGCGAGCAGGTGGAAGAGGAAGTCAGCTTTCCGGACGGCCGCCGGGCCTGGTGGCTGTCGACCAAGGCGCCGCTGCGCAATGGCGACGGCGAAGTGATCGGCCTGGTCGGTACCTCGCTGGACATCACCGACCGCAAGTCGGCCGAGGCCGAGCGCCTCGATATCGAGGAGCGCTATCGGCTCGCTGCGCAGGCCACCAACGATGCGATCTGGGACTGGCGCATGGTCGACGGACACGTCGTCTGGAACGAAGCGCTGTCCAGCCTGTTCGGGCACCCGGTGAAGGAGACCAGCGCGCAGTGGTGGCTCGACCACATCCATCCCGAAGACCGCGACCGCATCGACCGCAACATCCACGCCGTCATCGACGCCGACGGCATCACCTGGACCGGCGAGTATCGCTTCCGCCGTGCGGATGGCAGCTATGCGGCCGTCCTCGACCGCGGTGCGGTGCTGCGCGACGCTGATGGGCGGCCGCTGCGGATGATCGGCGCCATGCTCGACCTGTCCGGACGCAAGGCGGCGGAGGCGGCGCTGGCCGAGGGTGAGGAGCGCCTGCGCCTGGCCACGGAAGCAGGCGAGCTTGGGCTATGGGACCTGGACCTGGTGCAGAATGTCCTGCTCTGGCCCAAGCGCATGAAGGCGATGTTCGGCATCTCGCCCGACGCGGAGGTGGACTTCGAGGATTTCCGCAACGGCCTGCACCCGGACGACCGTGCCGCGACGCTGGCGGCTTTCGATGCATCCGCCGATCCGCAGCAGCGTGCCAACTACGATGTGGAATACCGCACGGTCGGCAAGGAAGATGGCGTGGTGCGCTGGGTCGCGGCCAAGGGCCGGGGCATTTTCGAGGCCGGCCGCTGCGTGCGCCTGCTGGGCGTGGCCATCGACATCACCGCTCGCAAGGCAGCCGACGAACGCTTGCGCGAGTTGAACGAGCAGCTGGAGGCGCGGGTGCGTGCCGAAGTGGCCGAGCGCATGCGGGTGGAAGACGCGCTGCGGCAGAGCCGCAAGATGGAAGCCGTCGGCCAGCTCAGCGGCGGCATCGCGCACGACTTCAACAACATGCTGGCCACGGTGATCGGCCCGCTGGACCTGCTGGCGCTGCGCATCGGCGACAGTGATGCGCGCGCGGTGCGCTACATCGAGATGGCCCTGGACGGCGCCCAGCGTGCCGCTCAGCTGACCCAGCGGCTGCTGGCCTTCTCGCGCCAGCAGCCGCTGCAGCCGGTGGCGGTGGACGTGAACCATCTGGTGGCCGGCATGACCGATCTGCTGGTGCACTCGCTCGGCAGCAGCGTCATCCTCGAAACCGTGCTGGGCGGCGGCCAGTGGTGGACGCACGCCGATGCCAACCAGCTGGAGAACGTCATCCTCAACCTGGCGGTGAACGCGCGCGACGCCATGCCAGGTGGCGGCCGCCTGACGCTGCAGACCAGCAACTGCCCGATCGACCTGGCCAGCGTGGCCGAGCACGGCGGCATCCCCACCGGTGATTACGTGCACATCGCCGTGACCGACACCGGCGGCGGCATGGCGCCCGAGGTGATGGCGCGCGCGTTCGATCCGTTCTTCACTACCAAGCCGGTCGGCCAGGGCACCGGCCTGGGCCTGTCGCAGGTCTATGGCTTCGTGCAGCAGTCCAACGGGCACGTCCGCCTGCAATCCGCGCCCGGCGCGGGTACCACTGTCATCATCTACCTGCCGCGCCTGCTCGCCGAGGTGGACGCACTGCCACCGGCCAAGGCCGATGTGGCGCCGCTGTCCGGCGGTGGCGCCGAGCAGATCCTGGTGGTGGACGATGACGCGGCGGTACGCGCGTTCTCGGTCGATGCATTGTCCGAACTCGGCTACCGGGTACTGTCGGCCGATGGGGCGGCCAGCGCATTGCCCCTGCTGCAGGCCCACCCCGGCATCGCATTGCTGTTCACCGATGTGGTCATGCCCGAAGTCAACGGCCGTCAGCTTGCCGACGAGGCCCTGGCGCGGTACCCGCACCTGAAGGTCCTGTTCGCCACCGGCAACAGCCGCAATGCGCTGGTCGACGACGGCGTGCTCGGCGCGCATGTGCAGCTGATCGGCAAGCCCTTCACCATCGGCGAACTGGCCTCGCGCGTCCGCGCCGTCCTCTCCGCGGAACGCTGAGCGTCAGCGCTTCCCTGCGGGCAGCGAAGGTCGAGTTCTCCGGCTACACCAGTGTGGCTGCCGGCCCGCTGGTTGTAGCGATGGCCCTCCATCTGCGCCTATGCGCCTGACCGCAGAAGCCACGATGTCAGAGGATGTTCGCCTGGCATGGCCTGGCGCTACCAGCTACGGTAAGCCCGGCGAGCGCGGCGGCCTCAACCGATACCAGGATGCCTGAAGATTTTCGCCAGGCTTGGCCTGGCGAACTCAGCCGTCCGCTGCTTCGGCATCCCGCAGCTGGTCCAGCACCCGCGCCTTGCCGTCTGCCGCCGGCATCGCCCGCACCAGGTTGCGCAGCAGCTGCAGATCCTGCCGCTCGCCCAGTACATCACTGAGCCGGTGCAGGGCCCGGGCATCGCTGCTTTTCGGCCCCGCGTGCCCGGCGTGCAGCTTGAGCGCCTGCGCCACGTCGAGCTGCATGCGCAGGCGGCGGACCTTGCGTCGCCAGCGATGAATCGCATCGGTCCCGCCGTCGTCGCTCGCACGCAGGGCGGCCTTTCTCGCCCGTCTTTGGCTGCGTTCGAGGTTGCTGCGCAGCGTCGAGCGACGCAGCTTCGCCCAGGGCTGTTTCGCAAGCTGTTCCTGCACGATCACTACGCGGCGCACCCGTCGGTCGAATCGGGGGTCGCGCTGCAGGGCCTCCTGCAGCAGACGGTCGCGGCGCTGGACCAACCGGGCGATGATGCCCGGCCACGCTTCAGCTGCGTGCGCGTCCTGCAGGTAGACTGCGGCCTGCACCACTATATGGGCGTCGCGCAGGTAGGACAGGCTGTCGCCCAGACGCTGCAGGCGGCGGTCCGCGTCATCCAGTTCCAGTACCGAATCGTGCAACAGTGCCAGCAGCGCACGCAGCCGGCGGATCGCCTTGCGCGCGGCATGGATGGCGGCATGCGGATCGTCCGACGCCGACAATGCCGCGATGATCGAGCGGCATTCCTGCATCGCCCGTTTTCGAACCGACTCGCCAGGGTCTGCTGCGGACATCGGGGACTGCCCCGCGGGGGTAAAGGCGCAGTGTATTCCCAGCCCAGGGCTGCCCCGTTCACATTGCCCGGGCCACGCGCGGGTGGCCTGCCTCTGCACGCCCCCCTCACGCAGCCCCACACGGCCGGCGCTATGCTCCGCCGGCGGGGGAGGCTGCCGCCCCACACGCAGATCAGCGGTTTCAGCGTTCCCCAACGAGGATTCCATGATGGCCAAGCTCTTCCCGCACTACGGGCTGCTGGCGTTGTACAGCCTTGCCCTCCCTGCCGCTGCCATGGCCCAGGACGCATCGATCGGCTTCGGCCAGGACACCACCACCACGCAGTCGTCCAGCAGCTCGCAGACCACCGTCACCATTCAGTCGGACACCGGCACGGGCCAGGACGACAGCGACCAGACGCAGGGCGATTCCGGTTTCGGCAACATGGGCTCGATGACCACCGAGACCACGACCACCGGCAGTTCGCATTCGGAATCACGCAGCCACGGCTCCGACGTCGAAGTGGATATCGGCCGCCCCGACGACCGCGGTGACGACTGGGGCCATGACCGCCACCGCGGTGCCCCCCCGGTCAACGACAGCGATCTGTTCGGCGACTGGACGCTGGGCCAGGAGAACGGCAGCAGCTGCACCATCACGCTGAAGGACAGCCAGTGGTTTGGCGGCTACGGCGCCTGGGTGCCGGCTGGCTGCCCCGATGGCTTCTTCTCGATCAATCGCTGGCTGCTGTCAGGCAACCAGCTGCTGTTGACCGACACCAACAACCAGGTCATCGGCCGCTTCCGCCCGAGCGGTGGCGGACGCTGGACGGGCCGCCGCGAGTCGGACGGCACCCGCATCTACCTCAACCCGCGACAGCGCTGAGCGGACCGTATACGCGGCACGGACACCCCCCATCGCACCATGGGGTGTCTGTTCAACCTGCCCCCCTGACATGGCCGCTCCCACAGGCTCACGCCTGGTCGTCTACGCCGCGCTGTTCGGCAACCTTGCCATCGCCATCGCCAAGTTCGTCGCCGCCGGCATCTCCGGCAGTTCGGCCATGCTGAGCGAAGGCGTGCATTCGCTGGTCGATACGCTCAACGAGGTTCTGCTGCTGTACGGCCTGCACCGTGCCGAGAAGTCGCCTGACACGCTGCATCCGTTCGGCTATGGGCGTGAGTTGTACTTCTGGAGCTTCATCGTCGCCCTGCTGGTATTCGCCGCCGGCGCCGGTGTATCGGCCTACGAAGGCATCCAGCACATCCGCCATCCGCAGCCGGCCACGAACCACGCCCTCAGTTACACGGTGCTGGGCATATCACTGCTGTTCGAGGGCAGCTCGTGGTACATCGCCCTGCGCGAGTTCCGCCGCAGCAAGGGGTCGATGGGCTACTTCAAGGCCTTCCGGCGCAGTAAGGACCCGTCCACCTTCACCGTGCTGCTGGAAGACAGCGCGGCGCTGCTCGGCCTGGGATTCGCCCTCGCCGGCCTGCTCGCTGCGCAGCTGCTGGACATGCCCGTGCTCGACGGGGTGGCCTCCCTGTGCATCGCCGCCGTGCTCGCGGTGACCGCCTTCCTGCTGGCCCGCGAAACCAAGGGCCTGCTGGTGGGTGAACCGGCGCACCCGGCGGTCGCACAGCGGATCATGGCGGTGGCGGCGACCGATCCCGACCTGCGGCGTGCCAATGGCGTGACCACCATGCAGATGGGCCCGGAACAGGTCGTGGCCATGCTCAGTGCGGAGTTCGAGGACGACCGCAGGACACCACAGATCGAAGCCTGCATCACCCGTATCGAGACGGCGGTCAAGGACGAATTTCCCGAACTGGTGGCATTGTTCGTCAAGCCGCAGACCCCGGAAGTCTTCGCTGCACGGCGGGCCGCCCTCAAGAAGCACACCTGATAGGTCGTCGGCCGACCTCACGCAGACATCACCCGCCAACGCGGAACGCTAACCAATGCCCCACTAGCGTGGGGCCTGCCCCGCCCTTCCCCGCAGAAGCCAGCGCGCCAGTTATGGATGAAGCTTTCCGACTATGCGAGATCAGCCGTCTGGGAGTGCTCGACACTCCTTCCGAACCGGTCTTCGACGCCATCGTCGCCGCCGCCCAGGCGGCCACTGGCATGCCGATGGGCCTGATCTCCATCGTTGACGAGCACCGGCAATGGTTCAAGGCCAATATCGGCCTGCCGGGTACCAGCGAAACACCCCGGGACATTTCCTTCTGCACGCATGCCATCGAGCGCGATGCCCTGATGGAGATTCCCGATGCGCGCCAGGATCCTCTGTTCGCCACCAACCCGCTGGTCACCAACGGGCCGCGCATCCGACACTACGCCGGCATCCCGATCAGTAGCGCACAGGGCGCGCGGATCGGCACCCTGTGCCTTTTCGACACGATGCCCGGCGTCCTTTCGCCCTCACAGCGCGAACTGATGGTGCACCTGGGGCGGGTCACCACCCAGGTGCTGGAACAGAGGGCCACGCTGCTGCAGAAAGTCGACCAGGCGCAGCACCTGCACAGTGACCTCAAGCGCAGCGAGGATTTCCTCGAACGCACCAACACCGCCGCCAAGGTCGGTGGCTGGGAGCTGGACCTGACCAGCAACGAAGTACGCTGGACCCGCGAAACCAAGCAGATCCATGGCGTGCGCGCCAGCTACCAGCCCACCCTGGAAAGCGCCCTCTCGTTCTATCGCGAGGACAGCCGCGCCATCATCCGGGCCTCGGTGCAGCGCTGCATCGAAGCTGGAACACCGTGGGAAGTCCAGCTGCCGATGTCCACCGCCGACGGCCGCGCGATCTGGACGCGCGTGGTCGGCAGCCGCCAGCAGGTCGAGGGGCGGCCACGCCTGGTCGGGGCCATCCAGGACATCACCGAGGAACGCGCCGTGCTCGACGCGCTGGAAGCCAGCGAAGTACGCTACCGGCGCCTGTTCCACTACAGCCTCGGCCTGATCTGCACGCATACCCTCGACGGCACCGTCACGTCGGTGAATCCGGCGGCGGTGCAGTCGCTGGGATTCCTCGAGAGCCAGATGGTCGGCCGCAGCCTGTGCGACCTGATGCCCGCGGACAAGCGCGATGCCTTCAAGGCCTACCTGGCGCGGATCGAGAGCAACCACACCGATGCCGGCGTGATCGAGCTGATCGCCGCCGATGGCAGCCGCCGCTACTGGGCCTACAACAACGTCCTCGACAGCGAGGCGCACCCGCCCTTCGTGCTCGGCCACGCGCAGGATGTCACCGCGTTGCGACAGCAGGAAGAGCGTCTGCGCGAATTGTCCCAGCGCGACCCGCTGACCCTGTGCCACAACCGCCGCTACCTGCACCGGCTGGAGCAGCTGGAGACCGAATCCTGGGCCTGCGTGGTGTTCGACCTGGACCACTTCAAGCAGGTCAACGACACCCAGGGCCACCGTCGCGGCGATGCCATCCTCGTCGAGTTCGCTACCTTCCTGCGCTTGCCGCTGGGCGCCGGGGAGAGCGAAGTCCGGCTGGGCGGCGATGAGTTCATGGTGGTACTGGTCCAGCCGGCCCGCGAGCGCCTGCAGGCGCTGCTGCACTGGTACGAGCAGAACGCCGGTCTCGCCCCGATCGCGTTCTCGATGGGCGCGGCCACGCATGCCCGTGGCGAGCTGGTCGCCGATACCATCCATCGCGCCGACAACGGCCTGTACAGCACCCGCGAGCGGGTCCGCCAGGTCCAGCGCGAGGATGACGCCGTGCTGCCGGGGACGTCCGCATCCACATCCGATTGAGCCTTCCGTCACGCCCTGCAGCCAGTGCTGAGGGCACCCTGCCAGCAGGCTCTACGGAGACAGTGCAATGGCCAATACCGGTCGTTTTTTCGTATTGGCTCTCGATGCAGACAGGGACCCGGCAGGCGCCATCGTGCAGATCCGTTCGATGGCACTGCGCTGCGAAGCCTGCGGTGAGGTCACCCGCACCGAAGGCGCATAGATCGCGCGGTTGGATGGGGACACCAT
Organism: Stenotrophomonas testudinis; assembly: GCF_024499815.1. Classification (NCBI taxonomy): domain Bacteria; kingdom Pseudomonadati; phylum Pseudomonadota; class Gammaproteobacteria; order Lysobacterales; family Lysobacteraceae; genus Stenotrophomonas; species Stenotrophomonas testudinis. Next base: position 207,138 of record NZ_JAMOKY010000002.1, read on the forward strand.
CCTCGCCTGCACCCAGTGCGGCGCGACCCAAGCCGTCGCCAATGCGCGCCTGGAGGAGTGCGAACACGTAATGGCCGTCACCTCGTCCGCCGTCGCCACCACTGGCGTGACGCCACTGTCAGGTCGAGGACGAGGCTGACCATGGAGGCGCCGCTCAGGCGCCTCTGCCCGGCCCGTGCAGGAAGTCGTCCATGCGCTGCAGTTCGTCGTCCAGCGCCGCGCGGAACGCCGATTCGCGCGGTGCCTTGCCAGTGACGTAACCCAACGCCGGTTGCAGTCGGCCCTCGGGCGTCGTGATGTTGGCCCAGCCGATGATCTGGTCGCGCCACAGCAGTGGCAGTGCGTAGTAGCCGAACCGCCGGTTCGCTGCGGGCGTGTAGGCCTCGAACTTGTAGGTCCAACCCCAGAGCAGCTCAAAGCGCCGACGATCCCACGCCACCGGATCGAATGGGGCCAGCAGGCGGACCTGCTCATCCACGGCGAAGCGCCGCGAGCGCGGATTCTCTTCCGCCGGCCAGTACCAGGTCGTTCCTTCGACAACGGCGCTGGCCAGCGTCTGCCGGGCCACGCGCAGCGCCCGCTGCAGCGGTGCCGCCAGGTGCGGCGCGCCATAGCCGAGCAGGCGCACCAGGTAGGTCAGGCTGGCGGCCGGCAGGGGCGCGTACTTGCGCACCACCAGGTCGACCAGGGCGGCGGCACGCTGCACCTGCGCGGCGGCGCCGGTGTCTGCCTGCGGGTGGTCGGCCACGCTGTAGATGCGTGTTCCGCTGTCGCGCCGCTGCACGCGCAGCATGCCGCGATAGTGCATGCCATCGAGCAGATGGGTGCTGGCGTTGCTGGTGCCGCCCCAATAGTTGGTCACCCGGCCATGCGCGAAAGCCTGGTCCACCTCGCGTGGATGCACGCTGCCACGCGCCTGCACGAATTCGAGCACCTCGGCCGCCCTGCGGCGAGTCGCCTCATCCCAGACCCGCGATGAAACCCGCGGGTGCATCAGGGCAAGCAGTTCACGCGGCAGAAAGCCATAGTTGACCAGGCAATCCTCTTCCACCGGCAGGCGTGCGTAGCGTCGTTCCAGATCACCGGCCCGATACCCCTTCACCCGGTGCCGCAGGATCAGGTCCTGGGCGCGGGCCGGAGCCCGGATGGGATCGGCCTGGACGAACCCAAGTCGGCGGATGGCCGCCAGCAGGGTCGTCGGCCTGAACAGCGTGCGCGCTATGGCGTAACAGCGCAGATCATCGAGGGTCGGCGTGGCGGGCATGCCCTATTGTCGGCCATCGGTCAGCGGCCGACCACCATCGCATAGCCCGCCAGCACCGCCAGATGGCCCACGTAGTAGAGGTAGAACGACCAGCGCCAGCGCGGCACCCGCCACGGCACCCGGGCCAATGCCCACAGCAGTGGCACCGCCAGCAGCGCCCAGCCGTTGCCATTGGTCCAGCACAGCGCTGCCAGGGCCGGCAGCGGCAGCCACCACAGCCGGTTGCGGAACGCGATCCAGCCCAGCACCACCAGCGCCACGCCCTCCCACTGGTAGTCGACCAGCATCGGCAGCACGCCGCCTGCCAGCAGTATCAGCCAGGCCCGGCCCTGCGCCAGTGCGAGCACGGCCAGCGCCGCAACGGCGAAGGTCAGCAGGATGTTCAACGGAAGCGGCTGCCCGAAGGCCAGTAGATGCAGCGGCTGGGCGATCGCGCCCCAGAGCAGCAGACGCCGGATCGATTTGCCGAGGTCAGCACCGGGCTGGGCCAGGTTGCAGGCCATCACCAGCGCGAACAGCGGAAACGCGACGCGCCCCAGCTCGCTGACAACCGGCACATGACCACCGGACACGACCTTGGCGACGTGGTCGCCGGTCATCAGCAGCAGGGCGATCCACTTCATCACCTCGCGGCCGCCACTGCTGAGCGTATACGGCGCTACGGCCTGCTTCGCTGCATCCTGCTGGTCCATGCCGCTCCCGGAGTGATGGCAGCCTGCGCGCGCACGGCCGTTCCTGTACGCCGAGGATACTGGAACCACGCGCGATGCGACGCCGTCCGACCGGCACCGTTATGCTTGTCGTTCCTGCTCGTGAGACACCGCCATGCGTACGCTCTTTCCGCCGATCACGCCTTACCGCGAGCATCGCCTTGCCGTGGACGCACTGCATACGCTGCATATCGAAGAGTGCGGCAACCCGGAGGGCATCCCCGCCGTGTTCCTGCATGGTGGCCCGGGGGCTGGCGTCTCGCCCACGCATCGTCGCTTCTTCGATCCGGCGCGCTACCGCATCGTGCTGATCGACCAGCGCGGCTGCGGCCGCTCCACGCCGTTTGGCGAACTGCGCGACAACAGCACCGCGCATCTGGTGGAGGACATCGAGCGGGTGCGTGCGCACCTCGGCATTGAACGCTGGCTGGTGTTCGGCGGCTCCTGGGGCTCCACGCTGGCGCTGGCCTACGCACAGGCCCATCCCGAGCGCGCGACCGGCGTGATCGTGCGCGGCATCTATCTGGGGCGCGCCGAGGAGAACGCCTGGTTCGCCGAGGCTGACGGCGGTGCCCGCTGGATCTTCCCGGAACGCTGGGCGCGCTACGAGGCACATATTCCCGAGGAGGAGCGTGGCGACCTGATTGCCGCGTACTGGAAGCGACTGGACAGCGCCGACCAGAACACGCGCATTGCTGCTGGCCTCGCCTGGCTGGGGTGGGAGGACCACGCCGCCACGTTGGTGCACGATGTCGATGCGGTCTCCGATGCCGATCCGCTGGACACGCTGGCCAAGGCCCGCATCGAAGCGCACTACTTCCGTCACAACGCGTTTCTCGAGCACGGCCAGCTGCTGCGGGACGTCCATCGCATCCGCCATCTGCCCGCGGTGATCGTGCAGGGCCGCTACGACATCATCTGCCCGGCGCGCAGCGCCTGGGACCTGTCCTGCGCCTGGCCGGAAGCCCGGCTGGAGATGGTGCTGTCCGGGCACAGCGCCACCGAGCCGGCCACCACCGACGCGCTGATCCGCGCGAGCGACGCGTTCGCGGATCGTTCCGCGGGTTTGTAGATCCACGCCACGCGTGGATGGCGTTCGCCACGCATCGCGCGCGCCTCTATACCAACGTATATCCGCGCTTACCCACGGGCATCTAGGCCCGGCGCGGCCGCGCGCGGACAATAGCGCCACCGGCCCACACAGGCCCCACCGATGGAGACGCTGATGGACCCCGACCCTGCCGGGCGCACCGCGCCCCGGAGTGCCGCCGCCTGTTCCCTGCTGGCGCCCATCGCCGGTCCCTGTCCGCACGCGTGATGGGGGCCCCGGGCGTCGCCTGCCCGGAGTTTCCCATGTCCTACAAGATCCTCTACATCAGCCTGCGCCGCCTGATCGGTGAGCGCGATGTCGCCGGCCTGCGCAGCCGCCTGCTGCAGCACGGCCCGGTGCTGTTCGCCCATGCGTTGGCGCTCGGTTCACCGCGGGTCGTCGCCGACGCGCTGTCGCTGCTGCCGATCAGCGAGCGCATCACCGTGCTGCGCCACCTGCCCCACCCTCTGCGCGACGCCATGAAGCCGCTGTGCATCGGCGGCAGCCAGCGCCTGCACCTGCAGCCGTGGTCGCCGTCCGTGCTGGCCCTGCGCCGCGCCTGACCCACGCCACTACGCGACCCGGCATCCCGGGTCGGGACTTCCGAGGATGACCCCCATGAGCCTGCTCAACGCCTGGTTCAACGCCTTCCTGCGCAGCCGCCGCGCGGGAAGCCTGTTCCGCCGCCGCGCCCTGCCCGAGGCCGCCTTTGGCCGTGGTGCGGCAGATGCCGCACCCTCCGCACTCACCGATGGCCTGCTGACCCTGGCCCGCCTCGACGATGCCCGCCTGCTGGCCGCGCTGGATTCGCACAGCGATGGCCTCAGCCCACAGGAGGCCGCTGATCGCCTTGCCCGTCTCGGTCCGAATGAAGTCGATCACGAAAAGCCGCTGCCGTGGTGGCGCCATCTGTGGCAGTGCTACCGCAATCCGTTCAACCTGCTGCTCAGCGTGCTTGCGGCGGTGTCCTGGTTGACCGAGGACGCCAAGGCCACGGTGGTGATCGCTGCGATGGTGGTGCTCTCCACGCTCATCCGCTTCGTGCAGGAGGGTCGCTCCAACCGCGCGGCCGAACGGCTGAAGGCGCTGGTCGGCAACACCTCCCGGGTCCTGCGCCGCAGCGCGGGCACCGAGGCGGCGGATCTGGCCGACCAGTACTTCGGCGCACACCTGCACAGCCGGCGTCCCTCGCGCCTGCTCGACCTGCCGATCCGTGCGCTGGTACCGGGCGACCACATCGTGCTCTCGGCCGGCGACATGATCCCGGCCGACTGCCGTGTGCTGAGCGCCAAGGACCTGTTCGTCGCCCAGGCTGCAATGACCGGCGAGTCGCTGCCGGTGGAGAAATTTGCCAGCCCGGGCGATGCCGACGCAGGGCTGATGGAACAGGCCAACCTGCTGTTCATGGGCACGAATGTGGTGTCCGGCACGGCCACGGCAGTGGTGCTGGCCACTGGCAACCGCACCTACTTCGGCACGCTGGCCCAGCGCAGCACCGCCACCGAGCGCGCGCCGACCGCCTTCCAGGCCGGCGTCAACAGTGTGAGCTGGCTGCTGATCCGCTTCGCCCTGGTGATGGTGCCGTTCGTGCTGCTCATCAACGGCTGGACCAAGGGAGACTGGACCGAAGCCTTCCTGTTCGCGCTGTCGGTGGCGGTCGGGCTGACCCCGGAAATGCTGCCGATGATCGTCACCTCCACCCTCGCCAAGGGCGCGGTGCTGCTGTCGCGGCAGCGGGTGATCGTCAAGCGCCTGGATGCCATCCAGAACTTCGGTGCGATGGAGGTGCTGTGTACCGACAAGACCGGCACCCTCACCCAGGACCGCATCGCGCTGGAGCGCCACACCGATGTGTTCGGCCAGGATTCGGAGGACGTGCTGAAGTTCGCCTACCTCAACAGCCACTTCCAGACCGGGCTCATCAACCTGCTCGACCGGGCCGTGCTCGAGCACGTGGAGCTGCAGAGCTCGCTGCGCCTGTCGCAGGACTACCGCAAGGTCGATGAGATTCCGTTCGACTTCCAGCGCCGCCGCATGTCGGTGGTGGTGGCCGAGCGCGAGGACCACCACGAGCTGATCTGCAAGGGCGCGGTGGAGGAGATGCTGGCGGTGTGCAGCACCGTGCGTGAGGGCGACATCGACCAGCCCCTGGACGCGGCGCGGCTGGCGCGGGTGCGGCAGACCACCGAGGAACTGAACGAACAGGGCCTGCGCGTGGTGGCCGTGGCGATGAAGGAGACCGCGGCCAGCCAGTCGGTGTATTCGCAGGCCGATGAGTGCGGCCTGACCCTGGTCGGCTACGTGGCCTTCCTCGATCCGCCCAAGGAGTCGACCGCGCAGGCCCTGCAGGCACTGGCCGCGCATGGCGTGGAGGTCAAGGTCTTCACCGGCGACAACGAACTGGTGACCGCCCGCGTCTGCGCCCAGGTCGGGCTGGAGGCCGATGCCATCGTGACCGGGCCGCAGATCGAACGCATGGACGATGCTTCGCTTGCGCATGCCCTGCAGCAGCACCGGGTGTTCGCCCGCCTGACGCCGCTGCACAAGGAGCGGCTGGTGCGCTGCCTGCGCGCGCAGGGCAAGGTGGTCGGCTTCCTCGGCGATGGCATCAACGATGCCCCCGCCCTGCGCGCGGCCGACATCGGCATCAGCGTGGACAGCGCGGTGGACATCGCCAAGGAAGCGGCCGACATCATCCTGCTGGAAAAGAGCCTGATGGTGCTGGAGGACGGCGTCATCCAGGGCCGGCGCACGTTCTGCAACATGCTCAAGTACATCCGCATGACCGCCAGTTCCAACTTCGGCAACGTGTTCTCGGTGCTGGTCGCTTCGGCGTTCCTGCCGTTCCTGCCGATGCTGCCGCTGCAGCTGCTGGTGCAGAACCTGCTGTATGACATCTCGCAGATCGCCATCCCGTTCGACAACGTGGACGAGGAACTCGTGCGCCAGCCGTTGAAGTGGAACCCGGCCGACATCGGCCGCTTCATGGTGTTCTTCGGGCCGATCAGCTCGATCTTCGACCTCTGCTGTTTCGCACTGATGTGGCATGTGTTCGATGCGCGCACGGCGGCCGACCAGAGCCTGTTCCAGTCCGGCTGGTTCGTGGTCGGCCTGCTCACCCAGACCCTGATCGTGCACATGATCCGCACGCCCAAGGTGCCGTTCCTGCAGAGCATCGCCGCGCCGGCCCTGCTGCTGATGACCGCGGCGATCATGGCGATCGGCGTACTGCTGCCGATGAGCCCGCTGGCCGGCTACTTCAAGCTGCAGGCGCTGCCATTGGGTTACTGGCCGTTCCTGGTGGCGATCCTGTTCGGCTATGCGGTGCTGACCACGACGATGAAGCGGCTCTACATCCGCCGCTACGGGTGGCAGTGATGCTGGGCCTGCAGGTGAACCTGCCGCCGTTCGACGCCGGCGCCACGCTGGGCTCGATGCTGAGCCTGACCGTGGCCTTCGTACTCGGCGCAGCGATCGGGCTGGAGCGGCAGCTGCGCCAGCGCACCGCCGGACTGCGCACCAACACGCTGGTGGCGGTGGGTGCGGCGGTGTTCGTCGATCTGGCGGTGCGTTTCCACGATCTGTACGGCGGCCCGCCCTCGCCGCTGCACGTGGTCGCGTACGTGATCTCCGGCGTCGGCTTCCTTGGCGCCGGCGCGATCATGAAGGACGGTGCGCAGGTCTCGGGCCTGAACACCGCGGCCACGCTGTGGGGCTCGGCGGCCGTCGGTGCCTGTGCCGGCGTCAAGCTCCTGCCGGAGGCGGTGATGGCGGCGGTGTTCGTGCTGGCCGCCAACACCCTGCTGCGGCCGGTGGTCAACCGCATCCAGCGGCAGCCGCTGGCGCAGGGTTACAGTGAGGCGACGTACGCGATCAACGTGGTCTGCCAGCGTGAACAGCAGGCCGAGGTGCTGGACCGGCTGCTGTTGCTGCTCGAGCAGGCGCAGTACCCGGTGCGCGCGGTGGACCAGCGGCCGTTCGGCGAACGCGACGTGGAGATCGAGGCGGTGCTGTATGCCACCTCGGTCGACGCCGCGGAACTGGATGCGGTGCTGGAGAACCTGGCCGGCACGCCGGGCGTGTTGCAGGGATTCTGGAATGCCAGTCTCGAAGAATGACCCACCCCGGTAGCGCCGGGCCATGCCCGGCGAGCGCGCAGCGCGGCCAGCCGCCGGACCCGCTGTGCATGGCCCGCCGATACCACCGCCGCTTATCATCCCCCCAACCACCCGCCAGGGAGCTGTTCCCGATGCCGTCGCTGTCGCCCCGCCGCCCGCTGGCGCTGCTCGCCCTGATCGTGGTGATGGCGGCGATCTTCCTGCTCGACACCGTCACCGATTATGCCGTGGCCGCCGCCTGCTTCTACGCGGCGGTCATCCTCGCCGCCTCGCGGCTGATGGCCCCGCGCGGCCTGCTCATCCTGGCGGCCGCCTGCATCGCGCTTACCGGCCTGAGCTTCTTCCTGACCCGTTTTGGCATCTACCGCATCGGCCTGGTCAACTCGACTATCGGCATGCTGGTCATCGGCATCACCACCTGGCTGGTGCTGAAGATGGAAGCAGCCAAGGCAGCCGTGCAGGAAGCCCAGGCGCGACTGCTGCGGGTGGCCCGCGCCTCCACGGTGGGCGAACTGACCACCTCGATCGCCCATGAGGTGAACCAGCCGCTGGCCGCCATCGCCAGCAGCGCCGAGGCCAGCCAGCGCTGGTTGGCGCAATCGCCACCCAATGTCGACAAGGCGCTGCAGGCCATTGCCCGCATCCTGTCCGATGCGCACCGCGCCAGTGACGTGATTGCCCGGATCCGCGGCCTGACCCAGGGCGCCGCGCCGGAACGCCGCGCCTTCGATCTGAACCAGGCCGTGCAGGACATGCTGGCCCTGTCACACAATGAACTGGACCAGCACCAGGTGGATGTGGCGCTGCTGCTCGATGCGGACCTGCCACCGGTCTTCGCCGATCCCGTGCAGGTGCAGCAGGTGATCGGCAACCTGCTGCTGAACGCAGTCGATGCGATGGCCCTGCTGCCGCCTGCCGAGCGCCGCGTTGCGCTGGCGACCGCACGCGATGGTCGCGGCCAGGTCAGCCTTAGCGTGCGCGACCGTGGCGTTGGCCTGCCCAGCGAGCAGCCGGACCGCGTCTTTGACGCGTTCTGGACCACCAAGGACCAGGGCCTTGGCCTGGGCCTGAGCCTGAGCCGTTCGATGATCGAGGCCAATGGTGGTCGCATCCGCGCGGAGCGTCCGGCCGGCGGCGGCGCCTGTTTCGTGTTCGAGCTGCCGGCCGCCGGCCAGGATGACCATGCGTAAGCCCCTGCCACCGCCGGCCGAACCGGCTCCCATCGTCTACGTCGTCGACGACGACGCGTCCGTGCGCGCGGCGCTGGAGGACCTACTGGCCTCGATGGGCCTGCAGGTGCGCGCCTTCGCATCCACCCAGGCCTTCCTCGACCATCCGCGCGACGATGTCCCGGCCTGCCTGGTGCTGGACGTGCGCATGCCCGGGCAGAGCGGCGTGGATTTCCACCGCAGCATGGCGGACCTGGGCCTGCAGCTGCCGGTGGTGTTCATCACCGGCCACGGCGACATCGCCATGGGCGTCAACGCCATCAAGGCCGGCGCCATCGAGTTTCTGACCAAACCCTTCCGTGATCAGGAACTGCTCGACGCCATCCACAAGGGCATTGCCCTGGACCGCGAGCGCCGCCGCGAGGGCGAGGCGCTGGGCGAGCTGCAGGCACGCTGGCACACCCTCAGCGCTGGCGAGCGCGAGGTGGTCGACGGCGTGGTACGCGGCCGGCTCAACAAGCAGATCGCCGCCGACCTGGGCGTCAGCGAGATCACGGTGAAGGTCCGGCGTGCGCAGGTGATGCGCAAGATGGAGGCGCGCACCCTGGTCGACCTGGTGCGCATGTACGACCGCCTGCAGGCCGCTGCACCATGAACGCATATGTGGCCCTGCTGCGTGCGGTGAACGTGGGCGGCACCGGCAAGCTGCCCATGGCCGAGCTGGTGGCGATGTGCATGGACGCGGGCTTCGGCGAGGTGCGCACCTGCATCGCCAGTGGCAACGTGGTGTTCCGCAGCAGCGCGGACGAGCTGACGGTACGCGATGCCCTGGCGGAGCGACTGCAGGCCTACGCCGGCAGACCGGTGGGCGTGCTGGTGCGCAACGCCGCGGAAATGGCCGACGTGGCCGCACGTAATCCGTTCCCGCAGGCGGCCGGCAACCGCGTGGTTGCGCTGTTCATCGATGGCGCCCAGCGACCCGCTGCAGGGCGTGGCAGGCCTGGACGGCGAACAGCTGGCGCTGGGGCCACGCGCACTGTACGTGCACTACGGCGACGGCATGGCCGATTCGAAACTGCGCATTCCGTGCGCGGCCGACGGCACCGCGCGCAACCTCAACACCGTCACCAAGCTGGTGATGATGGCGGCCAGGCTGGCCTGAGCACTGTTCCCGCCGGTACAGCTACACCGTTCGTCGTTTCATCCGCGTGTCGACCAGCCCCACCAGCAGCAGCACCACGCTGGTGAGCCAACCGGTGGCCAGCAGATGCGCCATCGGCAGCAACGGGCCCATCACCAGCAGCAGGACGGCGCCCAGCAGGTGCGAGCGCGGCATCCGCCCATACACCACGCGCTTGTACAGTGCGCTGCCCAGCAGGTAGATCAGCGGCCCGGCCACCAGCATCGCCGCGTGCGCCAGCGAAACACCTTCCTCCGGCGCATCCATCACCAGGTCGTTGCCGACCGCAGTAGCGATGATGCCGGCGATCAGCTCGGCAGCGGCACCGGCCAGCCAGAAGCACGCCGATACCAGCACCCAGGCCAGCATCCGGCGGAAGTTCGGCGCCAGCGCGTGGTCGCGGCCCACTTCCCACAGCACGAACGCGGTGCGCCCCACCTGCATTGTGGCGTAGGCCCCGGCGAACACCCAGGCGCGTTCGCCAAATGCCACCGGTATGGAAGAGGACATCAGCAGTGCCAGCAGCATGGTGGTGAACAGCAGGCCGCGGATGCGCGGCGCCTGAGGATCGAACCAGTTGCTGACCCAGCACCCGTATTGCCAGCCCAGCCAGACTGCGAACCACAGCACCAGCGTCTGCAGCACACCGAGCACGCCCAGGTGGTGCAGCAGGTGATGGCTGAGCTGGGTGACGGCGAAGACGTAGACCAGATCGAAGAACAGCTCTTCGTAGGTCACCCGCGCGTGGTGGCCGTCGCGGCGGCGCAAGGCGGGAACACGGATGCCGGGAACCATGGAACCTCCTGATCCGTGGCCGAGCCAACCATCGCGCTTATTGCAGCCATGAGCAATACGCGAAACGGGAGAAGAAAGGGCCGTGATAGCGTGGTTTCACCCTCACCCGCGACCTTTCCGCATGCGCCTGCTGCCTCTTGCCCTCGCCTTTGCCACCTGCCTGCCGCTGGCCGCCCATGCCGCCGAACCAGTGCTGCCGCAGCTGAAGGCCTACACCGTCGATCCCTCCTGGCTGCAGCCGATCGCCCCGCTGCAGATTGCCGACCACACCTGGCAGATCGGTACCGCCAACCTCACCTCGCTGCTGGTGCAGACCCCGCAGGGGGCGGTGCTGCTGGACGGCGGCATGCCACAGATGGCCGATCACCTGCTGCACAACCTGCAACTGCGCGGCGTGGCCCCGGCCGACCTGCGGGTGATCCTGCTCAGCCACGCCCATGCCGACCATGCCGGGTCGGTGGCCGAACTCAAGCGCCGCACTGGCGCGCGCATAGTGGCCAATGCGGAATCGGCGGTGCTGCTGGCGCGTGGTGGCAGTGATGACCTGCACTTTGGCGATCGTTTCGCCTTCCCGCCGGCCCAGGTCGATCGCATCATCATGGATGGCGAGACCGTAGACGTCGGCGGCATGCGCTTCACCGCGCATTTCGTGCCGGGCCACACCCCGGGCAGCACGGCCTGGACCTGGACCGATAGCCGCGACGGCAAGCCGGTACGCATCGCCTATGCCGACAGCCTCAGTGCACCGGGCTACACGCTGAAAGACAACCCGCGCTACCCGCACCTGGTCGAGGACTTCCGCCGCAGCTTCGCCACCGTGCGCGCCCTGCCCTGCGACGTGCTGCTGACCCCGCACCCGGATGGCAGTGGCTGGGAGTATTCCGCTGGCCCGGCCGCCGGCGCCAAGGCGGTGACCTGCAGTGCGTATGCGGATGCCGCTGAGCAGAAGCTCGACGCAGCCCTGACCCGGTAGAGTCGAGCTTGCTCGACTGGCCTTTGTAGAGTCGAGCCATGCTCGACTGTTCTGGAGCAGCCGAGCATGGCTCGGCTCTACATGAGGCAACGGCAGCCGAGCATGGCTCGACTCTACAAAGGCCAGTTACCGGCACCCTTCCGGCAAGGCGGCGATGGCCGCAACGACCGCCCCCTGCATGCCCTGCCCCACGGCCATGTCCAGCTCGCCACTGGTACTGCCGTGCTGGCGTTGCAGCTCGCTCTCGCAGGCGCCATGCACGCGGCTGCGCGCGTTGGCCCGAAGCATGCTGCAGCGCCAGTCGCCCGGGCCCAGCGGCAGCACCGAATAGACCACGCTGTTGCAGGCGTCGCCTGCGCGCTCGACCAGGCTGCGGCCGCCGAAGTCGCGCGGCACCCTGCTGTGCGTCGGGTCGTAATAGCTGTCGGGGAAGCTGCGCGCGTACAGCTCGACGTCCACCTGCAGCGGCTGTGTCCCCGAGGCGGGCAGCTGCAGCGGTTCACCGCATTCGGTGCGGTCGGCGCGGTGCTGGATGAACTGGTAGATCGGCCGATCAAGCCGACGATCCTGCGCCGTCACCGCACTGACCGGACCCAGCACCGGCAGCGCCGCGCGGTTGGCCATGCGTGCCAACACACCCGCCTCGGCCGGAACGCAGCGGTCACGCACCGTGGCCGCCAGCAGGAACACCACGTCATCACGGAACGCACGATCCTCGCGCAGGTGCCGCTCGATGTCGGCCTGCAGCGCGGCCACCGGTGTGGGGAATGCCACAGGCGGTGGGCGACCCTGCGGCGCCCAGCGCTGCCAGGCCAGCAGCGCGGCACCGGCCAGTAGCAGCACCGCACCGATCCCCAGCCAGTGCGCGCGCCGCATCAGCTGCCGATCGCCGTCAACGTGGCTGCGTCCGCATCGTAGGACGCGCTGGCGATGTCGGCCTCGAAGCGCTTGATCCGCAGGTGTCCCGACAGCCGATAGGCATCCCACAGATTGCCCAGTGCAATCGGCTTGGCCAGGGTCACGTGTATGATCTGGTTCGGTGGCGGCGGCGGCACGTGGATGCAGGCGCCATAGAACGGCACGAACAGCAGATCATTCACCGCCCCGGCGTCGTCCATGCCCAACGGCACCACATAGCCATCCAGGTCGACCTCGCGGCCGTCCACGTCATCGACCACGGCAGCGGAGCCGAACTGCTGCGCGTGGTCAGGGCTGGAGTGGTCGATGGCCGTGCCCGGCGGCGTGCCCGAGCCCGTGTCATCGATCAGCCCACCTACGCCGGCCATCGCGCCCATGCCGCCGCTGCGGTCGATGCCGATCTGCGGCGGCGGGCGCAGGAAAGCGTCCTCCTCCGGCATCAACGCGTTCCAGGCCGTGATTGCATCCTCGGCAGGCGCGGCCCTGCCCGGCGTACCCACCGCACCGGATGTCGCCGTGGCAGCCGCCGGTTCAGCCGCCGCGTCGGGTACATCGCCACCAGGTCGACTGCAACCGGCCAACAACATCAGCACCAGGACACAGGCGTTACGGTTCATAGGGCCTCAACTCGGGGTCTGCCATGGTGTAGGCCGAACCGGCCAGGTCGTCGTCCACGCGTTCGGCGCGCAGCGTGCCGGCGAGAAAGAACGGCGAGTACATGTCCGGCATGTCGATCGGCCGCGACAGCCGCACGTGCACGATCTGGTTCGGGGGTGGCGGCGGCACGTGGATGCACGCGCCGTAGTAAGGCACGAACAGGAACTCGGTCAGCCGGCCATCGCTGGCATTGGCCAGCGGCACCACATAACCGGGCAGGCGCACGGCCCGGTCCAGCACTGTATCCACCGTGCGGAAGGTGCCGAACTGGGCCATGCGCCGATTGCCGCTGTGCTTCACTTCCGGCCCGTCGCCCCGCTCCAGTGCGGCCAGTTCGTCGGCGGGCATCATCTGCAGCCAGTCCAGTTCCTGCTCGGCAGCCGCCTGGGTTGTCGCGCCGTCCTGCACAGGCGACGGCGGCAGAGCCTGCACGCCGGTATCCACCGGACGTTCGCAGCCGGCCAGCAGCAGGATCACGGCAAGGAAAAGCCACGCGCGCATCGCTCAGGCTCCCGCCGACAGGCCGTCGGCCAAGGTGCGCCGATAGGCCAGCAATGCCGGCACCAGGCCCGCCACGGCACTCAGCACCAGCACCCCGCCTACCCACGCCAGCTCGCGCAGGTCCGGCCAGACATGGGTGATCGACAGGCCAAAATTCGCCAGTGCCCAGCCGCGCCCGGCCAGGCTGGCGGCCACCAGTATCGCCAGGGCCAGCACGCAGGCCATGGTGCTGGTCGCCACCGCTTCCAGCACCAGCAGGCTGGCGATGTAGCGTGGCCGCGCACCCGTGGCGCGCAGCACCGCCATCTCGCGACGCCGCTCCTGCAGGGTCGACACCAGCAGCGCCACCAACGAGACCAGGCCCAGCAGCACCACCATCGCACTGATCAGCTGCAGCGCCCGCTCGGCCGTACCCAGTGACTGCCACAATTGCTGCAGGGTCACCCCGGGCAGGATCGCCAGCAGTGCCTCGTCCGGGTAGTCATTGATCGCGCGCTGCACCGAGAACGTGGCGATGCGCGAGTTCAGGCCAAGCATGAAGGCGGTGATGCTGGTCGGGGTCAGGTCCAGGTGCCGCGCCTCCTCGGCGCTGACCTTGTGCCCCCGCAGCTGCACGCCTGAACGCCAGTCCACGTGGATGGCTTCGATCGCCGGCAACGACACCAGCACCGACGAATCCACCGGCGTGCCAGTCCGCTGCAGCACGCCGCTGATACGGAATGGCTTGTCGGCATGCTTGGCCAACGTCACCGCGGCAGTGCCGTGGGCGAGCACCATCTCATCGCCCACCTGCACGCCCTGCGCGCGGGCGACATCGGCGCCGACCACCACATCGTACAGGTCATCGAAGGGCTTGCCCTCGCCGAAGGCCAACGTGTGCCCGGCACCGTAGCGGTAGTGCTCGAAGTAGCCGCCGGTGGTGCCGATCACCCGGTAGCCGCGCCAGGAATCACCCAGCGACAACGGCACCGCCCACTTCACCTGCGGCAGCGTCGACAGTTCCTGGTAGGACTGCCAGGACACGTTGTTGGTCGGGTCGCCGATATGGAACACCGAATACAGCAGCAGGTTCACCGGCCCCGAGCGCGCACCGACGATCAGGTCGGTACCCGAAACGGTGCTGGCGAAACCCTCGTGGGCCTGCACGCGCACGCGCTCCACGCCCAGCAGAAGGGTCACGCTGAGGGTGATGACAAGGACGGTAAGGGACACGCTCAACGCACGGCTGCGCAGGCTGGCCCAGGCAAGTTCAAACATGGGCGGCTCCGGCGTGGTTGATGTCCTGCAGCTGCACGACGCGGTCGAACAGCGGGTGCAGGCTGTCATCATGACTGACCACCACCGCAGTGGTACCGGCCGCGGCACATTGCGCGGCCATCAGCTGCAGGAAGGCGGTGGCCGCTTCGCGGTCCAGTGCCGAGGTCGGCTCATCGGCGAGCAGCACGGCCGGGCGACCGATCAACGCGCGCGCTGCGGCCACGCGCTGCTGCTGGCCGACGCTGAGGGTGCCGGCCCGACGCTGCAGCAGGTCCGGGTCCAGGTGCAGGGCCTGCAGCAGCCGGAGGATCTCATCATCCAGCGGCCGTCCGACGCGTGCGCTGCGCGCGGGCGAGAAGCGCAGGCCCAGCGCGATGTTGTCGCGCACGCTGAGGAAGGGCAGCAGGTTGAACTGCTGGAAGATCACACCGAGATGATCGGCACGGAAGCGGTCGCGCGCGGCCGGCTTCAGGGCGTGCACGGCCGTGCCGGCCACCACCACCTCGCCCTGTTCGGGCCGCAGCACGCCAGCCAGCAGGCCCAGCAGGGTGCTTTTGCCCGACCCGCTGGCGCCGCGCAGCAGCACGCTGCTGCCTGCGGCGATGCGCAGCTGCGGAATATCCAGCACGGTGCGTCCGCCATAGCTGAAACGCACCTGCTCCAGCGCGATCACCGCGGCGGTGTTCATGGGGCGAGCACCACACGCAGGTTGTCCACGGTCAGCACTGTGCGGCTCTGGCCGGCCGCCGTCGCGCTGTTGACGATGACCTCGTGCAGGTTCGGGAAGGCCTTCGGCAAGGCCAGCACCAGCACGCGCAGCGCGGCCGGGTTGGCGCACTGGTAGCGCAGCTCGGCGTTGAAGCCTGCATGCGTGTGCTTGCCCGGCGTGCTGGCTATCGTGGGTGCGACGGCAGCGAAGCCGTCGGCCCGCGCGTCACGTTTCAGGGGAGTGCATTGCGCTGCAGTGGGAAGGGTCAACCAGTCGCCGCGCTTCAGCGTGGCCAGTGCCGCGTCCAGCGCCGCCTGTTCGGTGGCATTGGCCGGCGGCCGTTCGAAATCAAGGATGCCGATACCCGGCGCCTGCAGGGCCAGTTCAAGGGTGCCCTGGTCTACGGCCAGTTCGACCGTGGCCTGGCCGTGCACGTGGGCACCGAGCTGGCGCACATCGTGTGCGTGCACGGCGGGAGCGGCAGACAACAGGAACAGCAAAACGGAACGCTTCATGGGGGAACTCCATAATTGTTACTATGTAACATTATGGACCACATCCCCACGCCGCCCGCAAGGGCACTGCCCCAGCCGCCAGCTTCGGCACGCTGGCACCCCCGTCTCGACCTGGCCGGCGCCTGGCTGTCGCTGGCCTGCGCCGCGCACTGCATCACCCTGCCCCTGCTGCTGGCCTTCGTGCCAGCGGCGATGATGGCCCTGCGCTCGTTCCAGCACCCGGCCCACGGCGCGATGACCGCGCTGCTGGTGATGTCGCGCTGGGAATGGGTGTTCGCCGTGGTCGCCTCCACCGTAGCCATGGCCAGCACCGCCTCCGGTGGCCGCCGCCATTGCCAGTGGTGGCCGCTGCGGCTGGCAGCCTGCGGCGCGGTCGCGCTGCTGGCGTCGTCGCTGTACATGCCGCTGAAGGAATCGCTGGTCTGGCATGGCGTGGCGACCGCCTGCGGCGGCGTGCTGCTGGCCACCGCCCACATCCTCAACCGGCGGGCGTTGCACCGCGTGCCCAGGTAGCGGCCCACCTTGGTGGGCGCTGCCTCACCATGTCAACCAAGGTCGGCATCTACCAGACACAACGCTACGCCTGGTAATGCCGGCCGCTGGCCGGCAACGCACTCAGAACCGGTAACCCACCTCGGCACCAAAGATGCGCGGATGGTCCACCGGGCCGTAGTAGTTGCCATCACGACCGAAGGCGAGGTTGTCGAAGATCAGGCCGTTGATGCGCCGCTTGTCGGTCAGGTTCTGCACGAACAACCGGGTGCTCCACGGCCCCGTCTCATATCCCACCTGCAGCCCCAGCATCGCCACCGCGGGCTGGAACGCACGGTTGCGCTCGTCCAGCGCACTGGTACCGGTGAACTGCGATTCCACCCGCGCGTACAGTCCCGAATCGAACTGGTAGCGCGCGGCCAGGTAGCCGGTGTAATGCGGGGTCAGCTTGACCCGCTTACCGGCAAGGTTCTGCTCCGCACTGACCCAGAGCTTGGTGTACTTCGCGTCGACGTAGCCGACGTTGGCCATCAGGCTCAGCCCCGGCAGCACGTCGAAAACACCTTCCAGCTCGGCCCCGCGCGAACAGATCGAGGCATCCGAACCCACGTAGTCCGAAGAGATCGGCCGACCATCGGCATCGGTGGCGACCTGGATCTCCTGCCAATTGTCCGAGGTGATGTGGAACAGCGCCCCGCCGATGTGGCCGCGGCCGCCGGCCAGGTTCATCTTGAAGCCCAGTTCGTGGCTCCACATGCGCTCGGACTCGTAACGCAGCACCTTGTCGTTGACTACATCACTCTGCGCGGCCGCGAGATTGAAGCCACCCGGGATATAGCCCTTGGCCGAGGCCGCGTAGAAGGACAGGTCATCGCTGGCGTCGTAGCGCAGCGACACGCGCGGCAGCGTGGCCGAGAACGTGTGCGCCAGCGCGGCGTCGCGGTACAGCACCAGGCCACCTGCGCCGAGGTCCAGCGCACCGGCGCGCTGTTCGGTGGAACGTCGCGCCTGCTCGTGGCGCAGGCCCACGCTGGCGGTCAGCTTCGGCAGCGCCGGCAAGGTGTAGCTGGCGGTGGCGAACACGCTGTAATCCTCGCCCTTGGAGGTCTGCCGCGGCGCCAGGTTGTAGCTGTCCAGGCCGCGGGTGGCCGGCCCGACGAACGTACCGAGGATGGAATCCTT
Organism: Stenotrophomonas testudinis; assembly: GCF_024499815.1. Classification (NCBI taxonomy): domain Bacteria; kingdom Pseudomonadati; phylum Pseudomonadota; class Gammaproteobacteria; order Lysobacterales; family Lysobacteraceae; genus Stenotrophomonas; species Stenotrophomonas testudinis. The sequence goes on from NZ_JAMOKY010000002.1 coordinate 224,668, forward strand.
GCCGGTGCGGTAAGTCGCCACGCCGGCCATCCAGGTCAGCGCCTGGCCGCTGGGTGAGCTGAAGCGCGCCTCGCCCGTCCATTCGCTCTTCTTGTCGTAGATGCGGCCGGCCAGTGCAGCGCTGGCGGTCATGTCGAAATCGTAGCCGGCCGACATCACCTCCTCGCCACGGTAGGAGGTGGCCACATCCAGCGTGCCCGCCTGCAGCTGCCACTGCGCGCTCAGGCCTGCGACGGTTTCATCCTTCTCGGTGCGCTTGGGCGCATCGTTGATGTAGGTGAAATCGCCGGCCTGGCGACCGCCGTTGAGCGTGCTGCCGTAGGTGCGGTTGTACAGGCCGGTATCCAGCGGCAGGTACTCGTACTCGAACATGCCCGGCGCGCGCGTGCGCAGGTGGTAGGCCAGCGCGTTGACCTGCACGTAGTCGCTGGGGCGCCAGCGCAGCTTGCCCTGCAGGTAGCCTTCGTCCACCTTGCCGCGCGCACCGGACGGCGTCAGGTTCTTCAGGTAGGCATCCTCCTGCGAGCCCATGAAGGCGACCGAGCCGGTCAGCGCGCCGCCCTTGTCCAGGGGGCCGGACAGGAAGCCATCCAGCGCGGTACCGCCGCCGTTGCCGAACCAGGTGTGGCGCAGGTTCACTTCACCCTCGGTGGCATCGGACGGGCCACGCGTACGCACCAGCACCAGGCCCGATTCACTGTTGGCGCCGTACAGCGTGCCCTGTGGGCCGCGCAGCACCTCGACCGATTCGACCTGATTGAGCACGGCGTTGCTCAGCTCGCGGAACGGGATGCCATCGATGTAGACCGAAGCGCGGTTGACCAGGAACGGGTTGGACTCGATGCCGCGGATGGAGATGAACATGTTGCTGAGCTGGCCCATCACGTTGAACTTGACGTTGGGTGCCAGCTTGTCCAGGTCACGGAACTCGGTGACGCCGGCCTGCTGCAGCGCCTCGCGGTCAAGCACGGTGACCGACAGATCGCTCTTCAGGTAGGGCGTATCCCGCTTGGAACCGGTGACCATCACACCGTCCAGAGTGGTGGCGGCATCCTTCTGCTGGGCATGCGCGGGCAGGACGGGAACGAGCAGAGACGCCGCGACCAGCGCAGCGGACGATACGGGGGATATCAAGGGAGACCTCTCGGGAGACGGGCAGGTGCCTGGCAGGACGGCCGGCACACATTGTTATGATGTAACACCCACCCGCAACTGCCACTCCATTCCGTGCGCCGCCGCTCCATTCCCGGAACCGTCATGCCCGCCCTTGCCACACAGCTGCAGCACGAAACCGGCCATCCCGCGCTTGGCACCCATGCCAGCGACGACGGCGGCATCGTGCTGCTGCGGCACCGCTTCGAAGCCAGCGAAGGCGAGATGGGTCATCCCGACCAGCTGCGTCTGGGCCTGGCGCTGGCCGGCGGCGGGGCGCTGCACCAACGCACGACACTGGGCTGTCTGCAGGGACATTGGCGGCCAGGCCAGTTCAACCTGGTGCTGCCCGGTGATGCCGGCAGCTACACCAGCCCGGCGGTGGACCTGCTCGGCATCGCCATGGATACCCGCCTGCATCCGCAGGCCGCACAGCGGCTGGCGCCGCTGGCCACCCGGCTGCACGAGGACCCGGTGATTGTGTCTGTCCTGCAGGCACTGTGGTTGAGCGCCGAGGCCGACGCCTGCCTGCCCGGATTCCTGCAGCACGGCAGCGCGGTGCTGCTGCACCGGCTGGGCCAGCTGGCAGGGCAGACGCCTGCACTGTCGCCGGCGTCAGCGCCGTTGCCGGCACGCCGCCTGAGGCAGCTGGAGGAATACATCGATGCGCATCGCGCCGATGCACTGGATGTTGCAGCGTTGGCGACGGCCGTGGGAATGGAGGCCTCGGCCTTCGGCCGCGCCCTGCGTGCTGCCAGCGGCGAATCACCATATGTGTTCCTCACCCGGCGACGCATGCACTGGGCCGCCAGCGTGCTGCTGCAGGGCCGCGCGGTAACCGAGGTGGCGCTGGCAGCGGGCTATGCCAATCCCAGCAAGTTCAGCGCCGCGTTCCGTCGGGTGATGGGATGTGCGCCGAGCGCGTGGGGCCGCAGCTCCCGGTAGCCGTCCACCTTGGTGGACGTTCCCAACGTGCCAACCAAGGTTGGCATCTATCGGTTCATCGCGGCGTGCCAACCAGGGCTGGCACCTACCGGTTCGCGGCGCGGCTTCTGTGCACCCAGTAGTAAAGCGTTGGCAACACCAGCAGGGTCAGCAGCATCGCCGACAGCAGGCCGCCGATCACCACCACCGCCAGCGGCTTCTGCGTCTCGGCGCCAATCGCGTGCGAGGTCGCCATCGGCAGCAGGCCGAACATCGCGAGCAGCGCGGTCATCAGCACCGTGCGCAAGCGCTGCAGCGAGCCCTGCACCACCGACTGCAGCAGGTCCATGCCCTGCTCGCGCAGCTGGGCGAATCGGCTGAGCATCACCACGCCGTTCAATACCGCCTGTCCGAACAACGCGATGAAACCGATCGCCGCCGACACCGACAAGGGAATGCCGGTCAGCCACAGGGCGAGGATGCCGCCGATCATCGCCAGCGGCACGTTGGCCAGGATCAGCGCCGCACTGCTGATGTCCTTGAAGGCATCGAACAGCAGCACGAAGATGATCAGCACCGACAGTGGGATCACCCAGCCCAGCCGCTTCATCGCGCGCTGCTGGTTCTCGAACTCTCCCGACCACTCCAGACGGTAGCCCTCGGGCAGCGTCACGCTCGCATCCACCCGTGAACGCATGTCGGCCACCACGCTGCCCATGTCACGGCCGGCGATGAAGATGCTCACCGCCTTCACCCGCTGTGCGTTCTCGCGCGAGATGTTGATCGCACCGCTGGCCATGTGGAAATCAGCCACGTCGGACAGCGTCACGGCATGCCCATCGCCGATGCCCACCGGCACCATGCGCAGGCGCTGCAGGTCACGGTCGGCATCGTCCAGGCGCAGGGTGATCGGGAACTTGCGGTCGCCCTCCCACAGCTCACCCACTTCGCGGCCGCCCAGCGCGGTCTCGATCACTTCGTCGATGTCACGCACGTTCAGGCCATAGCGCGCGGCACGGTCACGATCGATCTGTACCTGCAGCTGCGGCAGCGAGCCATCGCGGTCGATGAAGGCGCTCTCCACGCCGTCCACGCCGCGCACCTGGCCAAGGATGGCCTGGGCTTCCCGGTTCAGCACATCCAGGTCGGCACCGCTGACCTTGATCACGACCTGGCCCTTGATCTGCGAGATGCTCTCCAGGATGTTGTCGCGCACCGGCTGCGAGATCGAGAACTCCGGCCCTGGAATGCGCTGCTCCAGGGTGCGCTGCAGGTCGCCGATCAGCTGCCGCTTGTCCACGCCCTTCGGCCATTCCTTCTCCGGCTTCAACGCCACCAGCGCCTCGATCTGGTTCGCGCCCTTGGCATCGGAGCCATCCTCAGGCCGGCCCAGCTTGGCCACCACCGTGGAGACCTGCGGATAGGTATTCACCAGTTCGCGGATGCGCCGCGACTGCTGCTGCGCCTCGGCGAGGCTGGTGCTGGGGTCGAGCGTGGCGGTCAGCCAGATCGAGCCCTCATCCAGCTCCGGCAGGAACTCCGAACCCAAGCGCGTGCCCAGCGCCAGCGTACCGACCAGCAACGCGACGGCGGTCAGCACCACCGCCCGCGGGCGGGCCAGCGCACGCTCAAGCACCGGCTGGTACCAGCCGGTCAGGCGGTCCATCAACGGGTTCTCGCCGCGCATGCGGTCGCGCCGCAGCCACCAGTAGCAGAACAGCGGCACCACGGTCAGCGCCAGGATCAGCGCACCGATCAGCGCCGAGGTCACCGAATAGGCCATCGGCGCGAACATCCTGCCTTCCTGCCGCTGCAGGGTGAAGATCGGAATATGCGCTGCAATGATGATCAGCATCGAGAAGAAGGTCGGCCGCCCGACTTCCGACGCCGCCGACAGCACGGTGGAGAACCGTGTCTTCCGGTCTGCCGTACGCGGCAGCGCGGACAGGCGCGAGACGATGTGCTCGGTGACGATCACCGCACCATCGATGATGATGCCGAAGTCCATCGCCCCCAGCGACAGCAGGTTGGCCGGCACGCCCCACAGGTGCAGGCCGAGGAACGTCGACAGCAGGGCCAGCGGCATCATCGCCGCCACGATCAGCGCGGCGCGGGCGTTGTAGAGGAACAGCCACAGCACCAGGAACACCAGCACCGCGCCTTCCAGCAGGTTGCGGAACACGGTCTTCAGCGTGGTCGAGACCAGCCAGGAGCGGTCGTAGAACGGCTCGATGCTGACGCCTGCCGGCAGCTGGCTGGCTTGGATCTCGGCCACGCGCGCATGCAGGGCGTCGAGCACGTCGGACGGATTTTCGCCCTTGCGCATCAGCACCATGCCGAACACCGCATCGTCGTTGTCGTCCTGGCCGACCAGGCCCTGCCGCGGCAGGCCGGTATCGGCAATGCCGGCCAGGTCGCGCACCAGCACCGGCGTGCCGCCCTTCTGCGCGACCACCACGCTGCCGATATCGGCAGGCGAGCGCATCAGGCCGACGCCTCGGATCAGGAACTGCTGCTGGCCGCGCTCCACATAGCCGCCACCGGCATTGGAGCTGCCCTTCTCCAGCGCTTCGGAAAACTCACCCAGGCTGATGCCGCGGTCACGCAGCTTGTCCAGGTCCGGCTTGACCTGGAAGGTGCGCGCATAGCCGCCGAAGCTGATCACATCGGCTACGCCGGGCACGGTGCGCAGGCCGCGTTCCATCACCCACTCCTGCACGGTGCGCAGCTCGGTGGGGCTCATGTGCGGGGCTTTCAGCACGTAGCGGTAGATCTCGCCCACCGCCGAGCTCATCGCCTCCAGCTCGGGGGTCACGCCCTCTGGCAGGTCCACGCCCTGCAGGCGCTCCATCACCTGCTGGCGCGCGAAGTAGTCATCGGCCTTGTCGTCGAAGGTCAGGATGATCATCGACAGGCCGAACTGCGTATGCGAGAACACCCGCACCGAGTGCGGAATGCCCGACAGTGCCACTTCCAGCGGCATGGTGACTTCGCGCTCGACCTCCTCGGCGGCGCGGCCCGGGTGCAGCGAGACCACGGTCACCTGGGTGTCGGACACATCGGGGAAGGCTTCCACCGGCAGCACGCGGAACGCGGCAATGCCAGTGCCAATGAACAGCAGCAGCGCCAGCATCACCATCAGCGGCTGACGCAGGCAGTAAGCAATCAGGCGATCAATCATGGTGCGGCATGCCCCACGCCGGGAGCGGCGGTTGCGAAAGCGGCGGTTGCCGGGGCCGCCGCGCTGTCCACCAGCTGCTGCAGCAGCAGGCCGCCCTCGACCACCACGCGGCTGCCGGCCGCCAGCCCTTCGCGCACCCACAGGCGCCCGTCACCCAGTTCCTCGGCCTGCACGGCGCGACGCGCGTAGTGGCCCTTGCCTTCGTCCACGAACACGACCTGCCTGCCATCGATCAGCAACACGGCGGCATCCGGCAGCGATACGCCGCCCTGCGCCGGCAGCGCCACCTGGGCGCGCACGTACTGGCCGGCCTTGAAGCTGCGGCCGTGGTTGTCCAGTTCGGCACGCGCCTGCACCACGCGGCGCTCGCTGTCGACAAAGTCATCCACATGCTGCAAGGTCGCCTGCAGCGTGCTGCCATCGGCAGCCGGCACGCGCACCGTCATGCCCGGCTGCAGGCGTCCGGCCAGGCTCTCGGGAATGTCCAGCAACAGCCACAGGCGGTCGGGATCACCGATCACCGCCAGCGGCTGCTCGCCATCCGGCCCCACGTTCATGCCCGGGCTCATCCGGCGCTCCACCAGCACACCGTCGATGGGCGCGCGCAGCGGCAGGCGCTGGTCCACGCGGTTGCCATTGCCATAGGCGGTGGCGAACGCGGCGGCGCGTGCATGGTCGGCCTGGCTGCCGGCGAAATGTGCTTCGGCCTCATCCAGCTCGCGGCCCGAGGCTACGCCGGCAGCATGCAGTTCGCGGGTGCGCTCCAGTTCGCGGCGGGCCTGCTGCAGCTCGGCGCGCCCGCGCACGCCTTCGGCCTGCGCCTGGCCGAACTCCGGCGAGGTAATCCAGGCAATCACCTGCCCCGCCTTGACCTTCTGCCCCGGCTGCGCCTCGATGCGCGAGACCTGGCCCGGCAACGGCGCACGCAGCGCGCTGGAGCGGGTTTCGTCCCAGACCACGCGGCCCGGCAGCTGCAGCGACGCACTGGCACCCTCGGTCACCACCTCGCTGCGCAGTACGTCCAGCTGGCGGCTGTCGGCCGGGAACTGGATCTGCCCGGCGCTGACCACCGGGGCGCCATCGGCATAGGTGGCCGGTTCACGCCCGCAGCCGGACAGCAGGGCCAGCGCTAGCAGCGCAGGCAGCAATGCGCGGCGCGCACGCGGTTGAGTGGCGGCATGCGGGTTCACAGGGACTCTCCTTCGGTAACGGACGTGGCGGCGCTCCAGCGCGCCAGTGCAATGGCATGGTCGGCCCGCGCCTGGATCAGCGCGGCTTCGAACTCGCGCCAGCTGCGGCGCGCATCCAACAGGTCGGTCAGGCTGGCGGCACCCCGGCGATAGGCCAGTTCGATGCCCTGCACGGCCTTGCGTGCACTGTCGGCCTGCAGCCCCTCGTAATCCCGGCGGCGCTGCGCGGCGGCTTCGGCGCCGGCCTGCAGCTGGTCCAGCTCGGTCCAGGTCTGGCGCTGCAGCGCATGCAGTTCCAGTGCGGCGGCATCGCGGTCGGCCTCGGCGCGCTGGATGCCGCCCTGCGCGCGCGACGGCGCCCCCAGTGGGATCGTCACCGACACACCCCAGGTCACGCCATTGATGTCGGTCGGCTCGCGCTCGGCTTCCACACCCCACTGGATGTCGCGGCGGCGCTCGCTGCGTGCCAGTGCAACACCAGCATCAGCCGCGGCCAGGCGCGAACGCGCGGCGCGCAGATCCGCCCGCTGCTGCGGATCGGCGGCGCTGCCAGCCGCTTCCCTGCTGGCGTCGGGCCACGCGTCGTCAGCACTGAGAGACGCGCTCTCATCCATGCCCAGCAGCAGGGCCAGCGTATGCTGTGCGTCGCGCAGGTCCAGCGCTGCTTCGCGTGCTGCATCGGCCACCGCCAGGTCATCCACGGCAAGGCGAGCACGATCCACTGGTGCCATCGCACCGCTGGCGACCTGCCGCTCCGCGGCGGCCATCTGCTCGGCCGAACTGCGCCGGTTGGCCTCGGCGATGTCGCGGGCGTCCTGCGCTGCCTTCAGTCCGAAATACGCTTCGTGCAGCGCCACCTGCTGCCGGCGGCGCATGTCCAGCTGTTCCAGCCCGGCCGCCTCCACCAGCGCATCGGCCTGGCGCATGCGCAGCGTTCGTTTGCCGCCGCGTTCCCAGGTGAAGCCCAGGCCGACGGTGCTGTCGACGCGCTTGTCCTGCCAGCGGCCGCTGCCGACGCCGTGCTTCGGGCTGATCTTGCTGGTGCCCAGCGACAGTTCCAGTGCAGGCCGCAATGCAGCAGTCAGCGCATCACCCTGCGCACCGCGCAGTTCCAGCGCCGCCGCGCGCAGGTCCGGGTTGTGCGCATCCATGGCACGTTGCGCGTCCTGCAGGCTGATCGCCCACGCCGCAGGTGCACACGCCAGTGCGGCCAGCAGGGCCGCCGAACGAGGGAGGAAATTCATGCGCGCCACGGTAAGGTGGCGCACTTGCGCCAAACTTTCCCGAATCTTGCGCGAAGCTTGCAATGCGAATCCTGTTGATCGAAGACGACGCGGCCCTGGCCGACGGCCTGGTACGTGCCCTGCAGGGTGCCGGCCACCTGTGTGACCACCTGGCGCAGGGCCTGCTGGCGCCGGCGGCACTTGCCGTTGCGCCGTATGACGTGATGGTGCTGGACCTGTCGCTGCCCGATGTGGATGGCCTCGACCTGCTGTCGCGCCTGCGCGACCAGGCCATCAGCCTGCCGGTGCTGATCCTTACCGCACGCGATGGCGTGGAGGACCGCATTCTCGGCCTGGACCGCGGTGGCGATGACTACCTGGCCAAGCCCTTCGCGCTGGGCGAACTGGAAGCGCGCCTGCGCGCGTTGGCACGACGCCGCAGCGATGCACCCGCACAGAAGCGGCTCGGTCGCCTGTGCCTGGACAGCATCCGCCAGGAGGTGCAGGTGGACGGCCAGCGCATCGAGCTGACCGCACGCGAGCTGGCCCTGGTCGATGCGCTGATGCAGCAGCCCGGACGCACCGTGACCAAGCAGCGCCTGTTCGACGCGCTGTACAGCTGGGACCACGAGGCCAATCTCTCGGTGATCGAAGTGCACGTCAGCCGCCTGCGCCGCAAGTTCGAACAGGCCGGTGCGGATGTGGGCATCCGCATGCTGCGCGGCCTCGGTTACCGGCTGGAGGCCATCGATGGTTGAGCGCGTGGCGAGCCTGCGCGGGTTGCTGCTGCGCCGCCTGTGGCTGCCGCTGCTGGTGCTGCTGCTGTGCAGTGCGGTGGGCTCGTTCGCACTGGCGCGCTACTTCGCAGGCCAGGTCTATGACCGCTGGCTGCTGGACTCGGCGATGTCCCTGTCCGAGCTGGTGAGGGAGCAGGATGGTCGCGCGGTGATGGACGTCACGCCGGCCATGTCACGCATGTTCACCTGGGACACGGTGGATGAAGTACATGGCGAAGTGGTCGATGCAGCCGGCGTGCGGCTGTATGGCGATCTGGCCGAGGCACTGCCGCGGCCCGCACAGGCCGCCGATGAGGACGCGGTCTACTACGATGCCCGGCTGCGCGGGCAAGCGGTGCGCATGGTGGAGGTGCTGGTGCCGACCACGGGCGGGCATCAGGTTCGCCTGCGGGTGGCCGAAACCCTGCGCAAGCGGCACCGGCTGGAGCGCAAGCTGCTGATGACCAGCGTGCCGTTCCAGGCCGCGATCCTTGCGCTGGCGGCGTGGCTGGCCTGGTCGGGCACCGGCGCGGCGGCGCGCCATGCCAACCAGGTGGCGCGGCGACTGGCGAGCCCGCGACCGGACCCGCTTGCGCCGCTGGACCCGCAGCAAGAGGCACCGCGCGAGCTATGGCCCGCGGTGGAGGCCTACAACGCATTGCTGCAGCGGCTGGATGCGATGCAGGCGGCACAGCGCCGCTTCGTCAGCAATGCCGCACACCAGCTGCGCACGCCGTTGGCGGCAATGCAGGTGGAGCTGGAGAGTTCGCTGCGGCAGCAGGATCCTCAGGCGCAGCAGCTGGCGTTGTCCGGAACGCTGGCTGGGTTGTCAAGGCTGCAGCACCTGGTCAACCAGCTGTTGCTGCTCAGCCGTTCGGAGGATGCGCAGGGCGGTTCGTTGCCGCTGCAGGTAGTGGACGTGGCGGCGCTGGCGCGCACCGTGGTCGAGCGCTATGCCGACCGCGCGTTGGCTGCCGGGGTGGACCTGGGGTACGAGGGGCCGGACGAAGGCGTGCCGGTGCGGGGCGATGCACCGTTGCTGCGTGAGGCGCTGGGCAATCTGCTGGACAACGCGCTGCGCTATGGCGCCGAGCGCGGGGTGATCACCCTGGCAGTGCAGCGCGACGACGACGGCGTGCAGCTGTGGGTGGATGACGATGGTGCCGGGATCGACGAAGCCGAGCGCGGCCGCGTCACGGAACGCTTCTACCGCGCCAGCAGCCACGGCGATGGCTGCGGGCTTGGCCTGGCCATCGTGGCCGAGATCGCGCAGCGGCATGGCGCGACGTTGGACATCGGCAGCGCGCCGATGGGTGGCGCACGGGTGGGAATGCGGTTCCGCGGCCTGTAGAGCCGAGCCCACGCTCGGCTGCTTCTGGCGCGGTGCCCGAGCCGAGCGTGGGCTCGGCTCTACAGGTTCCGCCGCCCGGCGTGGCCCGGCGCTACCGTTATGGCGTTGACATCGAATACGGCGCCTGCGCACCCTGCCCCGGCCACTCCTTGTTCGGTTCGGCCTGCATGGTGAAGGTCAGTTCGCCACCGGCCAGGATCTCGTCATGACGCAGGAAGGTGCGCTGCAGCGGCTTGCCGTTGAGGCTCACGCTGCCCACGTAGGCGTGCTTGTCGTCCAGGCCGTTGGCCACGATCGTGAACGTCTTGCCGTTCGGCAGGCGCATCGCGGTCTTCGGCAGGAACGGACGGCCGAGGATGTACTCGCCCGAACCCGGCGCCACCGGATAGAAGCCCAGCGCGGTGAACACATACCACGCCGACATCTGGCCGACGTCATCGTTGCCGGCCAGGCCATCGGGACGGTCGGCGTACTGCGTGTCCATGATCTGCTTCAGGCGGGCCTGGCTGCGCCACGGCTGGCCGGCGTACGAATACAGGTAGGCCACGTGGTGGCTGGGTTCGTTGCCGTGCGCATACCAGCCGATCAGGCCGGTGATGTCTTCCATGTGCTCGAAGATGGACGGATCGACCTTGGCGTTGAACACCTCATCCAGCCGTGCCAGCAGCTTGTCGCTGCCACCGTGCGCTGCGGCCAGACCGGCCACGTCCTGCGGCACGTACCAGGAATACTGCCAGGCATTGCCTTCGGTGTAGTCGGTGCCGTAGCCGCTGGCACTCGGGTCGAACGGCGTGCGGAAGCTGCCGTCACGCTTGCGCGCGCGCATGAAGCCGGTGTCCTTGTCGAACGCATTGCGCCAGTTGCCGGCACGCTTGTCGAAGGTGGTGGCCACGTCGGTCTTGCCCATCGCCTGCGCCATGCGCGCGATGGTCCAGTCATCGAAGGCATATTCCAGCGTCTTGCTGGCGGCCTCGCCTTCCTCGTCGATCGGCACGTAGCCCAGCTCGCGGTACTGCGCGATGCCGTCGTAGGGGCCGTAGTTGGCCGTCTCGACCATGGCTTTCAGCGCCTTGTCGGCGTCGAAGCCACGGATGCCCTTGACGTAGGCATCGGCGATCACCGGCACCGCGTGGTAGCCGATCATGCACCAGTCTTCCAGGCCGTGGAACGACCACACCGGCAGCATGCCGTAGGGGCTGTGGTCGTGGTGGGCCAGCATCGAATTGATGAAATCGCTGTTGCGTTTCTCCGGCTGCACCAGGGTCAGCAAGGGATGCAGGGCGCGGTAGGTATCCCACAGCGAGAAGGTCGAGTAGTTGGTATAGCCCTCGGCCTTGTGCACCGCGTTGTCGGCACCGCGGTACTGGCCGTCGGCATCCATGAACAGCGTCGGCCCAAGCATGGTGTGGTACAGCGCGGTGTAGGCGCTGCGGCGCGCATGTTCGGGCGCGTCGATGTCCAGCACCGACAGCGCCTTCGTCCACTCCTGCTTCGCCTGCGCACGCACACGATCGAAGTCGAAGTCGGACACTTCCGCGTCGAGATTGGCGATCGCACCGGCCTCGCTGACCGGCGAGATCGCCACCTTGACGATCAACGGCGCATCCAGCCTGCCGAAATCGAAGGTACCGACCAGCTGCCGGCCTTCGATCTGTGCGCGCTGTTTCGGATCCTTCTCACCCGGGGGCGCGAAGCCCTTGTAGACAATGTCCTTCTCGGTGCTGTGCAGCTCATGGCTGGTCAGCGGACGCGAGAAGCGCATCGCGAAATACAGCTGGCGACCCGCCGCCCAGCCGCGCGTTTCGCGGAAACCGGTGACCGTGCCGTCGTCGCGCACGCGCACCCGCGACCACAGGATCTTGCCCGGGTAGTCGTACATGCTGGTGCGCATGTCCAGCAGCATCTTCGCGTCGGTGCCCTTGGGGAAGGTGTAGCGATGCACCCCGACGCGGGCGCTGGTGGTCAGCTCGGCGCGCACCTTGTAGTCGTCGAGGGTGACCGCGTAGTAGCCGGGCTCGGCCTTCTCATCGTCATGGCGGAAGCGCGAGGAATAGCCGCTGCGCGGCTTCTCCGGATCACCGCGTTCCAGGCCGGGCTCGCCGGTGAACGGCATCACCAGGATGTCGCCCAGGTCCGAGTGGCCGGTGCCTGAGAAATGCGTGTGCGAGAAGCCGACGATGCTGCTGTCGTCGTAGCGGTAGCCGGCTGCCCAGCCATAGGCCTTTTCGCGCGGCTGGATGCGCGTGTCCGGGCTGAGCTGGACCATGCCGAACGGCACGGTCGCACCCGGGTAGGTATGCCCTTCCCCGCCGGTGCCGATGAAGGGGTCGACCGAGGCATAGGCCTTGTCGGCGGCGGACTTGGGCGTGGCGGCCGTTCCCACGCCGGAGGCGAGCATGGCAGTGGCGGCGATGGCGATCAGGAGGCGACGGTCCAGCAGGGGCATCGGCGTTTGGATCGATTCAGGTGGTGGCCTGATCGTAGCACCGGGTTTGCCGCGAGGCATGCTGCGGTGCGGTTGCCGGGGCGTGCCCTGGTAGAGGCCGCCCTTGGTCGGTGGTTCTGCGCCAACCAAGGTTGGCACCTGCCAGGAGCGTGGCGCTGGCGCCTGCCTCAGCGGCTGACCGCTTCGATCCAGTGCGGCAGGTTGTAGTAGTTGGTGATGCGCGCGACCTTGCCGTCACGGATCTCGAAGAAGGCACCGGCCGGCAGCACATACGGCTGGCCATGGGCCTCCGGCAGCCCTTCGTCGGTCGCCAGGTACTGGCCGTTGACAATGAACTCGGCAGCGCCACGCCGGCCATCGGCACTGCCGAACACCACGATGTCGGTCAGCTGCTCGCGGTAGGTACGGGCCATTTTCTGGCAGAACGCGAGGAACGCCTCCTTGCCGACCTCGCGGCCGCCCTGGTTGATGTCATGCACCACGTCGTCGGTGACCTGAGCGACGAACGCCTCGATATCGCCGCTGTTGAAGGCATCGTAGTAGGCGCGGATGACGTCGGTGGCACTCATGGGAGAATCCTGAGGATGGGCGGGCAAGGGAGCATAGCCTATACTCACCCCCAGTATCCATGGGCGGCAACGAACGTGCGCATCACCACGCTACAGGGGCTGGCAGCAACCCCCTTCCTCGACGAACTCGCGCGCCTGCGCATCCGCGTCTTCCGTGACTTCCCGTATCTGTACGAAGGCGACCTCGCCTACGAACGCGGCTACGCGGCAACCTATGCGGCGGCGGCCGGCAGCATCATCGTGCTGGCCCAGGATGGGGACCGCGTGGTCGGTGCGTCCACCGGCATCCCCATGCGCGAGGAGACCGCTGAGTTCCAGGCGCCGTTCCTAGGCGGCGCCTGGAACACCGACCGCATTTTCTACTTCGGCGAATCGGTACTGCTGCCGGAGTACCGCGGCCAGGGCCTGGGTGTGCGTTTCTTCGAAGCCCGCGAGGCGCACGCCCGCCAGGCCGGCTTCGACCTGTGCTGCTTCAGCGCGGTGCAGCGCCCGCTGGACCATCCGCTGCGCCCGGCCGACTACCAGCCGCTGGATGCTTTCTGGCACAACCGCGGCTACGTCCATCACCCGGAGTTGAGCACGTCGTTTACCTGGCGGGACGTCGGCCACAGCGAGAGGACCGCAAAGCCGATGTCGTTCTGGCTGAAGGCGCTGACCGCATGATCCGCTTCGCAACCAGCCAGTACGCGATCGAGCTGTTCGAACGCTGGGACGACTACGCCGCGCACCTGGACGCCCATGTGGCCGAGGCCGCGGCCGCCGATGCGCAGCTGGTGCTGCTGCCCGAGTACGCGGCGATGACCTTGACCGGCCAGCTGCCGCCGGCCGAGCGCGGCGACCTGGCCGCGTCCATCGCCGGCATCCAACCGCTGCTGCCGCGCTGGCAGGCGCTGTGCGCGCAGATCGCCCAGCGCCATCGCGTCTGGTTCTGCCCCGGCTCGGCGCCGGTGCAGGACGAAGATGGCCAGTACCGCAACCGCGCATTCCTGTTCGGTCCGCAGGGCCTGCTGGGCCATCAGGACAAGCTCATCATGACCCGCTTCGAGCGCGAGGATTGGAACATCGCCGGTGGCCGCGATGGGCTGCGCACGTTCGAGACGCCACTGGGCATTCTCGGCATCCTGATCTGCTACGACACTGAATTCCCGATGCTGGCACGGCAGCTGGCCGAGGCCGGCGTGGACCTGCTGCTGGCACCGAGCTGCACCGATACCGAGGCAGGCTACCACCGCGTGCGCATCGGCTCGCAGGCACGTGCACTGGAAAACCAGCTGCCCGTGCTGGTTTCGGCCACGGCCGGCATGGCCAGCTGGAGCCCGTCGGTGGATGTGAACTACGGCCGCGCGGCAATGTATGTGCCGGCCGACCGCGGCATGCCGGCCAACGGCGTGCTGTGCGAGAGCGAGCGGGTGTTCACCGAGGAGAGCCGCTGGTTGATCGGGCAGATCGATGCCGCGGCGGTATCTGCGGTACGCCGCGAGGGCCAGGTGGCGTTGTACCGCGACTGGCCGGAGCAGTTCGCGGTGAAGGTGCAGCGGTCGTCGTAGCGCCGAGCCCATGCTCGGCTGGCGCTTTCTGTAGAGCCGAGCCCATGCTCGGCTGGCGCTCTCTGTAGAGCCGAGCCCATGCTCGGCTGGCGCTCTCTGTAGAGCCGAGCCCATGCTCGGCTGGAAAAGCAGTCGAGCATGGCTCGACTCTACAAAAGCAGTCGAGCATGGCTCGACTCTACAAGAGCAGCCGAGCATGGGCTTGGCTCTACAAGGGCATCACCGCGCCGGCAGTCCGTCGCTCACGCGTTCCATCGCCTGCCGGTAGCGGCGGCTGCCAAACAGGCCGCGCTGCAGGGTCGTGCGCAACGCCAGCACCTCGTCCTCATCCGGCTGCTGCGCGCAGGCACGCTCGGCCCAGAAGACCGCGCGGTCAAACTCGACTTCGCTGCGCTCGGCGTAGTACTGCGCCAGCATCCAGGCGGCCTGCGTCCACGCCTGTCCGCCCCAGAACTCCAGCGTATCCAGCAGGCGCGGCAGGCGCCCCTCGGCAGGCACCTGCGTGCGCAGGTAGTACCCCGCACCCGCCACGCAGCTGCGAACGCGACGCTGCAGACGCTCGCCCCATTCTTCCTCGGTCGCCGCCAGCTCCAGGCAGCGCAGCTCGCAGGCGTTGGACAGGTGCACCAGTTCGTCCGTGCCGATGCCGGCGATGCCCCCCTCCTCCAAGCCACGGTCGTAGACCAGGCTGAGGTTGTAGAGTGCGCGGCCACTGTCCTGCTCGGCCGCACGGCGGTACCACTGGATAGCCAGCGCCGGATCGTAGGACGGCGCGTGTTCGAAGTAGTGGTAGCCCAGCGCGGCCTGCATCTCCGGAAAGCCCAGTTCGGCACCGACCTGGGCCATGCGCAGCAGCGCGGCGTGCTGCAGCGACTCGTCGAAGGCGTAGTAGACGTCGTTGAACGGGCAGTCCGCGCCCGGCGCCGGCACCGCCATCAGCGCGGCCGCGTGTCGCCAGGCCGCCTCGGCCTGCGCCGCATCGGGCGTCACCCCGCACCAACCGGTATCGCGCAGTACGCCCTGCATTACCGCCGCCCACGCCGAGTTGCGCCATTGCCGCGCCACCACTGGCGCGAGCCACTCACCCATGCCGGTCGCCGCGGCTGCGTGCAGCATGCGCATCAGCTGATGATCGTCGAAGCCGCGCGGCACGCTGGGGTCGGCCGCCTGTGCGTAGTACGCCGCGGCCATATCGGTGTTGTCCACCCGCGAAGCCAGCTCGGCCAGCTGCAGGGAGATCCCCGTGCGCTCCAGCGCCGACTGCGGCTGCGCCAGCAGTTCCATGCCGCGTGCGAAGGCCTGCTGCACCGCGCTGCGGTCGTCGGTGTCGATGCTGTCCACGTCGATGGCATCCAGCCACACGATCATGCGCAGCTGGTTGCGCTGCGATGCATCCAGACCTTCGGCCAGGGGACCCTCGGCCAGCGCGAGGATCTCTTCATGGCTGCCGCCCCAGCGCGGCGTGCGCAGGCGCGCGTAAGTGTCCAGCAGCGGCAGGCCGTGGCCTGCGGCCTGCAGGCCCATCTGCAGCCACGCCAGTGCCGCCTGCGGCGAAGCCTCGTCGCTCTCGACCGGGTCGCCCTCCTCATCCAGTTCCGGCGGCGGCGGAACCGCGGCAGACCAGGATGCAGGCATCTGCTCCGGCAGGTCTGGCAGGCGCGGCGCCTCTGCCATCCACGCGCCGAGCAGGGCCTGCATGTCGCACCACGGGCCGGCGCCATCGGCAGGATGGAAGCCGTCGTGCATCCAGTCGCTCATCCACACCGGCACGCCGAACGCCGCCACGCTGCGCATCAGCTGGTGCAGCAGCGGCCAGGGCAACGGCCCGCGATCGGCCAGGGCAATGGCGTGGACGAACAACGCGGTCTGCGCGGCATGCACGCTGGACCAGGCGCCCTCGCCCACCGATGACCTCCAGCCCGAGCCGCGCAGATCGACGGCAATGCGATCCCACACCAGGGCGGCCAGCAGCAGCGGCGCATCAGCTTGCGGGGCCTGCTGTTGCCACGCTGCCAAGGCCTGCCACAGCGCATTGATAGACAGTGCCTGCGGCGGCGCAAGCAGGGCCAGTGCACGGGCACCGCTCTCGGCGTCCTGGGGTGCGAGGAGGTCGGGCAAGGCGGACTCGATGGCCTCGAAGCGATGGGCGAGCAGGTCATCCCATATCGCGGGTGCGGCGTGGCGTCGCAGGGATTCAGCGGAAAGCGGAGAGGTCATCGGAATTCAAGCAGAGCGACAGCACCGGCGGATTATAGCGCTGCGGCGGGCTCGTCCTCCGGGTGTGCTCTGGTAGTGGTCAAGCTCGCTTGACCGTTCCTGGCGGCGTACATCCGACCAGCAGCCGAGCATGGGCTCGGCTCTACACAGATCCAGGCAGGCGTAGCCGAGCAAGCTCGACGCTACGTGGGCAGCGCTGCCACCAGGGTGGACAGATCGACGCTGTCCACCGGCCGCACCACGCGTGCCACTTCCTGGCCGTCGCGCAGCAGGACCACCGTCGGCCACAGCTTCACCTGGAACGAGCGGCCCAGCGGCTTGCCCTTGCCATCCTCGATCTTCCAGTGCGGCAGTTCATGCGCGTCCACGAACTGCTGCAGCGCCGGCTGCGCGGCCTGGCAATGGCCGCACCACGGCGCACCAAACTCGATCAGCAGCCAGCCGACCTGCGCATCGACATCACTGCGGGTCGGCTCGGCGGACTGGTGGTCGCGCATGAAGGGCATGACATCACGCCGCCAGTGCGCGCTGGATGTCTTCCAGCGGTGCGTTGGTGAAGTTCTTCGCCAGGTCATCCAGCAGCCGCGCCTGCGCTTCCTTGTGCAGAAGGGGGCGGATGCGCCCAAGGGTGATCGGATCGGCCACCAGGATCAGGTGCGAGTAGCGGTTCTTCAACGCATCCTCGTTCAACTGCTCGGCCACCTGCTTGGCGAACGTCGCTTCGTTGAGCTGGGAAATGGACATGTCTTTCGGCACGGCACCCGAGGGGCCCTGTCCCGACACGCCCTGCTCGCTGATGTCCTGCAGGCGCAGCTCGCCCTCCTGCTTCAGCGTCAGCTGATGGTCGGTGCCGACGTTGGTGAACACGCGCGCCGAGCCACCATCGGTGACGACGACAAGGGTACCTTCGGGAATGCGACGGGTCATGCGATGCTCCGGTTGCGTTGGCTCGCCACCACCGTAAGCGCTACGTTGTGAGCGGTGCGGCCACACTGCGTCCACAGCATGTCATCGCAGCGAGCACCATCAAAGCGCGCACATGAACAGGCAGGGTGGAACACAGCGTCTGCTAGAGCCCACTTCGCTGCATGTTCACGCCGTAACCGTTATCATGAACGGATGATCGACACGACGTACTACGTGGCAGGCACCCCTGTTACGTGGGAATCACGGCCGACCGGCGTACTGCTTGCCACACCCGCTCTCACCCCCTCATTCCTTCGCCGCGTGCAGGATCCGGGTGGATGACGCCGCTCAGGCGCTGATCTTCACTGTTTTTCCGATGCGCACCGAGCCTGTTCCGGTCAGCCCGTTCTGATCGGTGGCATCTGCCATCACCGCTGGCATTGATCTTCACCAGCCCTCGCCAATCCACCGCGTAGTTTCCCGTGCGTGGTCTTTTCCCGTACGTCCTGGTCCAGCGTGGACCGCCCGCATCGATGCCCCTGCGCCAGTTGCGCCAGCATCGCCGTTTCCGATTTCCGGGACACACCACACCGCCTATTCCGTATTCCCCATCCAAGAACAGAAAGGACGTCCCCATGCAGGACAACCCCGATGCCCATGCACATTTCGGCTGGTTCAAACGCCGCCGCCACCTGAAGGTCGACGAGATCACCGTCGTCGACAAGCCCATGCTCAAGCGCGCCGTCGGTGCTGCTGCACTGGGCAATGCGATGGAATGGTTCGACTTCGGCGTCTACGGCTACCTTGCCGTGACCATCGGCCAGGTCTTCTTCCCCTCCAGCAATCCCACCGCGCAGGTGATCGCTGCCTTTGCCACCTTCACCGTGGCCTTCCTCGTGCGCCCGCTGGGCGGCCTGGTGTTCGGCCCGCTGGGTGACCGCTACGGGCGGCAGAAGGTGCTGGCCTTCACGATGATCCTGATGGCGCTGGGCACCTTTGCCATCGGCCTGATCCCCTCCTACGAACGCATCGGCATCTGGGCCCCGGTCCTGCTGCTGCTCGCGCGCGTTGTGCAGGGCTTCTCCACCGGTGGAGAGTACGGCGGCGCGGCCACCTTCATCGCCGAGTATTCCACCGACCGCAACCGCGGCCTGATGGGCAGCTGGCTGGAGTTCGGCACGCTGGGCGGCTACATCGCTGGCGCCGGCACGGTCACCGCGCTGCACATGCTGCTGAGCAGCAAGGACATGCTGGACTGGGGCTGGCGCATCCCGTTCCTCGTCGCCGGTCCGCTGGGCCTGCTCGGCCTGTACATGCGCATGAAGCTGGAAGAAACCCCGGCCTTCCGTGCCTTCGCCGAGGAAGCCGAGAAGCGCGAGCACGACCGCCCGGGGCTAGGTGACCTGTTCCGCGTGCATGGCCGCCAGCTGCTGGTGTGCATGGGCCTGGTGCTGGTATTCAACGTCACCGATTACATGCTGCTGACCTACATGCCCAGCTACCTGAGCGTGACCATGGGTTATGCGGAGAGCAAGGGCCTGCTGCTGATCATCATCGTGATGCTGGTGATGATGCCGCTGAACATCGTCGGCGGTCTTTTCAGCGACAAGCTCGGCCGCCGGCCGATGATCATCGGCGCCTGCATCGCGCTGCTGGTGCTCGCCGTGCCGTGCCTGCTGCTGATCGGCAGCGGCAACGACTGGCTGATCTTCCTGGGCCTGATGCTGCTGGGCCTTGCCCTGGTGTGCTTCACCAGTTCGATGCCGTCAACGCTGCCGGCACTGTTCTACACACCGGTACGCTACAGCGCGCTGTCGATCGCCTTCAACGTGTCGGTGTCGCTGTTCGGCGGCACCACGCCGCTGGTCACGGCCTGGCTGGTCGAGCGTACCGGCGATCCGCTGGTGCCCGCCTACTACCTGATGATTGCGGCGGTGATCGGCCTGATCACCATGATGTTCGTGAAGGAGACGGCGAACATGCCGCTGCGCGGTTCGCCGCCGGCCGTGGCCAGCGACAAGGAAGCCGCCGCCCTGCTGAAGAGCGATGGGCCGGTGACGGTTGACCCGACCCTGCCGCCGCTGCCGGAAGCCGGTGATGGCGAGACGCCAAAGCCCGCCTGAGGCACTGCAGGTGGCCGCGCATGGGTCGTGAAAGCGGCCCATACCGGCCCTGCACTGGCGGGTAACCGCAATCACGCATGCTGGTTTCATCCCTGATGGAGCCAGCCATGTGCACGCTACTTCCCCCCGTTCCCTTCCACGCCGGCATGGAACAGCCAGAGGCTGAAGAGGCCGACACCATAGAAGCACTTCGCGAGGTGTTCCTCGGCATGGCCCGCACGGTGGCAGCGGCCGAAGGCCATGCGCGTCGTGCCGTGCATGCAAAAGGCCAGGCGCTGCTCAAGGGCAGGCTGCAGGTTTTTGATGGCCTGCCGCAGGAACTGGCACACGGACTCTTCGCTGCGCCTGCAACGTATGAGGCGCTCGTCCGCTTTTCTTCCCCCCCCGCCGAACAGTTGCCGGACACGGTGTCCACCCCGCGCGCCATCGCCATCAAGATCCTTGGTGTGGGCGGCGCGCGCGTCGCGGAAAGCGAAGAACAGCACAGCCAGGACTTCCTGATGGTCAACGGCCCGGCCTTCACCAGCCCGGGCCCAAAAGGCTTTCTCCGTTCCACGAAGCTGCTGGCGGCAACCACCGAACGCATGCCGCGCACCAAGGCGGTGATTTCGGTCGCCCTGCGCGGCGGCGAAAGGCTGCTGGAAGCCGCGGGCGGTGGTAGCGGCAGGATCAAGGGGATGGGCGGCGAACCGCAGACACACCCGATGGGGGAAACCTTCTTCAGCCAGGTGCCGTTCCGCTTCGGCCCCTACGTGGCCAAGTTCTGCCTGCGCCCGGTGTCGGCCACCTTGCAGGCACTGGAGGGTGCACCAGTAGAGAACAGCGAGGACAGCCAGCGCGATGCCATCCAGGAGGCGCTTGCGAGCGGTCGCGGCGATCTGGTCTGGGAGCTGTGCGCGCAGCTGTGCCGGGACGAAGAAGCGATGCCCATCGAGGATGCCTCGGTGGAGTGGCCACAGGAGCAGAGCCCGTTCATTGCCGTGGCCGAGCTGCATGTTCCACCCCAGGTGAGCTGGGATGATGCGGAATCACCGGGCGTCGAAGACCGCCTGGCATTCAGCCCATGGCATGCGCTGGAAGCACATCGACCGTTGGGTGCGCTGAACCGCGCACGCAAAGTCGTCATGGCCGCCTCGCGTGCGCACCGGTCACAGCACAACCGGTGCCCGCTGCACGAGCCGGTTGCAGGCGCATGATCCAGCCCTGCGGTGAGCGATGCAGCGTCGAGCTTGCTCGACCCTACAAAGGGCGGGAGCAGCCGAGCATGGGCTCGGCTCTACAACGAGCTGGATCAGTCGAGCAAGCTCCACGCTACAGACGGGTCAGCGTGCCCGGCGCCCAGCGGTAGACCCATTCCTGGCGGCCTTCGGGCGGGCACGACGGCTTGCCACGCACGCGCTCGCACAACCGCGAACCCTTCTCGCTGGTGAAGCTGACGGTGATGCGATCGCCGTCCATGCGGATCGACTCGACCTCGCCGGGAACATGCACGCTGCTGTCGTCGGCATAACCAGCGGCGCGGATCAGTGCATAGGTCTCATCGTCATAGACGTTGCTGCCCGGCGCCGCCGCCTGGCCGCGCGGGTCACCGTCACGCAGGGGCGTCATCGCCACCAGCTCGTTGAGCTGCGCGCTGCCCGCTGCAGCCTCGGTGGCGGTGTACAGATACAGCACCTCCACGCGGCCATCGCTGTCGAGATCGGCACTGCCGGCCCACAGGACTCGATAGTCGCGGCGCGCATCGGTACCGGGATGCAGCCGCAACGCCGCCTCGGCCGTGCGACGTGCCTTGTCATAGCTCATCGGTGCAGTGGCGTCACCGACGGCCGGCGTCTCCGCCGCGAGCGACGGGCCGGCGATGGCCAATGACATCCCGATTGCCAGCGCGCGCAGGCTGCGCACCGTCCACTGCGTCCCTTCATTCATGTGCTGCATCCTGATCCGTGGCTTCAATGCACCGGATCATCGCACAGGCCGCGCACGCGGCGCGCCCCATCCCCCACTGCTCACCCCGTGGCCGGTGCATCCGTCTGCAGAAGGCTGTCGCGCTCACGCAACGGGAAGCGGATATGGGCATCCACGCCGTCAGCGCGGAACTGCAGCTGACCACTCCCCGCCAGTTCGTAGGGCACGCGCTTCTCGATGAGCGAGCAGCCCAGGCCCCGCCGCTGCGGCGGCGACCAGTCCGAAACCGTCACATGGTTCTCGCACCAGTGGAGGGCCAGCCAAGGGCTGCCCCCGTCCTCCGCCTGCACGGACCACGACACGCTGATGCGGCCATTACTGCTGATGGCGCCGTACTTCAGCGAGTTCGTCACCAGCTCATGCACGGCCAGCGACAGCACCTCGGCCGCTTTCGGCGGCAGCAGCAGGTCGGGGCCCTCGAGCCCGTACTGGTCTGGTCGATGCACCTGCACCGATATTTCCTCGTCCAGCATGCCGCGCAGGCACACGCCGGCATTGTCGGCGCGGGTCAGCAGCGCCTGCGTGCGCGCCAGCGACATCAGCCGGCCGCACAGGCGCTCTGCATATTCCTCGACGCTGCCCACCGTTTCCTGCGTGCGCCAGGCAATGGCGTGGATCATCGCCATGATGTTGCGCACCCGATGCTGCAGCTCGGCCAGCAGTACGGCCTGCCGCTCGGATGCACGCTTCAGGGTGTCGATGTCGATAACGATGGCGAACACGCCGGTGACCTCGCCCTGCGCATCGCGCAGCGGTGCCGCCGCGATACGCGTCCAGCGTACCTGTCCATCCTCGTGGGTGAACTGGAATTTCAGCCCCGGCACCACCGTATCGCCCCGCAGCGCACGTGCAACCGCGAAATCCTCGGGACCGATCGGCCTGCCATCCTCGTGCCAGCCCTGCCAGCGGGGCATGTTCTGGTGGTCGCGCGAAGGGAGCTCACCGGTGGGCAGGTAGGCACGCATCTGCTCGTTGGACTGCAGCACCTGGCCCTCGGTGTCGACGATGCACAGCCCCACCGGCAGCATCTGGAACGCCAGTGACAGCCGTTCGTCACTCTGCCGCCGGCGCTGCTGCTCGTGCGCCCGCGCGGCGTGCGCCGTGTGCGCGGCCGTGGTCTCGAACATGGTCACCAGCACCCCTTCGATCCGCCCGTTGGCGTCACGGATCGGGCTGTAGGTAATGGTGAACCAGATGTCTTCCAGCACGCCCTGGCGGGCCAGCGGGTAGAGCTTGTCCTCGTAGGTGATGGTCTCGCCCTGCCAGACGCGGGCATAGATGGGGCCGTTGATGTGCCACACCTCCGGCCAGCAGATGCGCGTGGCCTGGCCGAGGCCGCCCGGGTGCTTGTCTGCCAGGATCTCGGCATAGCCATCGTTGTACAGCTGGACCAGTTCCTCGCCCCACAGCACGATCATCGGGAAGCCGTGGGCCAGCATCAGGTCGACCGTGGCCCGCAGGTGCGGGGCCCACGCATCGCGTGGACCCAGAGGCGTCGCCGACCAGTCGTGTGCGGCGACCCGCTCGGCCATGCCACCACGCAGCGTGTGCAGGGGCGGAGACGTCGGCAGCAGGGGCGTCGTCGCCACGGGCGAACTCATCTGCAATCGGCTACCCATGCGCAGGCTTCAATGGCCACCTGCGCCAGCTCGCGTGGCCTGCACCAGCGTCTCCAGCTGCTGGGCCAGGGCCTGGATGTGATAAGGCTTGGCGCAGCGCGGGACGTCGGCGAACCGGCTGGGCACGTTGTCGTCATAGCCCGAGGTCAGCAGGAAGGGGATGCCGGCTTCGACCAGGCGGTCCGCCAGGGGGTAGACCTGCTGGCCGCCCAGATTGATATCCAGCAGGGCCACATCGATGGGCTGCTCATCCACCAGCGTGCCCAGCGCGGCAAGGTCGCCGGCGGGCCCGACGATGTGCGCGCCCTTCAGTTCCAGATAGTCGACCAGGAACATGGCGATGGCGAACTCATCCTCCGCCACCAGCACGCGTACCCCTCTCAGGCCCGGGTTATCAACGGCTTCCAACACGTACAACGCTCCTCTTCAGACGGCACCTCCGACTGTTGCAGGCAAAGGGTGGCCAATCGACCTACAAGAGCGTGTGACGACCGCGCGCAGACACCCCCACCAGGCCGCCGGCGGGGGTACCATTTCCCGGCCTCCACTCCCTTTTCCTGCCCCGCCATGGCTTACGCCCGCATCATCTCCACTGCCGACAACTATCTGCATCACGTCAGCAACGGCACCTATTGTGTCGACACCGATGAACCGGCCACGCTGGGCGGACAGGGCCGCGGCTTCGCGCCCTTCGATCTGTACCTGGCCTCACTGGCGTCGTGCACCGCCATAACCCTGCGCATGTATGCCCAGCGCAAGGGCTGGGAGCTGGGCGAGTTCCACGCCGAACTGCGCTCCGAGCGCGACGAGGATGGGCGCCTGCACGTACACCGGGTGCTGCATGCCGGCGCCGAGCTGTGCGATGCGCAGTGGTCGCGGTTGCTGGAGGTGGTGGAAAAGACCCCGGTGACCCTGGTGATGCGCGAAGGCGCCCGCATCACCAGTGAGCGCGGCCAGGCCGGCTGAGGGCCAGAGCTCAGAGCGGCAGCTCGGTGGTCTGCTTGATCCGCTGCATCGGGATCTCGGTCTTGGTGTTCTGCACGCCAGCGATCCGGTTCAGGTGCCGGATCTGGAACTGGCGGTAGGCATCGAGATCAGCCACCGCCACCCGCAACAGGAAATCGCAGTCACCCGCCATCAGGTGGCACTCGAGCACTTCCGGGAACGACTTGATGCTGTTGATGAAGTGATTGGTGGTGTCCTCGTCCTGCCCGCGCAGCCACACCCGCACGAACACGGTGAACCCCCGGCCCACCTTGGCCGGGTTCAGCAGCGCCACGAAGCGATCGATGAAGCCGCCCTCCTCCAGCAGCCGCACCCGGCGCAGGCACGCGGACGGTGACAGGCCCACCTGGCGGGCGAGCTCCAGGTTCTGCAGCCGGCCATCGCGCTGCAGGGCATCGAGGATGCGACGGTCGAGGGCGTCAAGCTCGTTCTGCATGGCATTTCACCGGATTGGCATAGAGGCGCACAGGATTTCAAATAGTCGGATCATTACGGCATGAACGCAACCCGATTCTGCGCCTTCGCCGCTAGCATGGTCGTCCCCACATACGCGATCGCTCCATGGACGCCCGCACCACCCCGCCCCTGCCCGACCCCGCGTGCGACACCGCGCCGCGTGCCGAATTCCTGCGCGGCCTGCGCGCCGCCATCCCGGTGATGATCGGCTTCCTGCCGTTTGCCCTGGTGCTGGGTGCCCAGGCCGCACAGAAGGGTCTGAGCGCACTGGAAGTACCGCTGATGACCGGCCTCAATTTCGCCGGCGGCTCGGAATTCGCCGCCGTCGAGCTATGGACCTCGCCGCCGCACATCGCGCTGATCGTGGCCATCACCGCACTGGTCAACAGTCGCCACCTGCTGATGGGCGCCAGCCTGGCCCCGCTGCTGCAGCACCTGCCCCGGCGCCGGGTAGTGCCCGCGCTGTTCTTCATGTGCGATGAGAGCTGGGCACTGGGCGTGGCCGATGCACGCCGCCGGGGGCTGGGCTTCAGCCTCGCCTATTACCTCGGTGTCTCGGCCGGCCTCTACACCATCTGGGTGGTGTGCACGACCCTCGGCGCGCTGGTCGGGCCCCTGCTGGGCGACATCCATGCCTATGGCTTCGACATGGCCTTCCCGGCGGTGTTCCTGGTCCTGCTGCGAGGCATGTGGCAGGGCATGAAGCCCGCCCGACCCTGGCTGGTGAGCCTGGTGGTGGCTGCGGGCACCTATCTGCTGGTGCCCGGCGCCTGGTACGTGGCCAGCGGCGCGTTGGCTGGCCTGGCCGCGGCGTGGCTGCTGGCGGAGGACGCAGCATGATCCTTGGCGGACTGATCCACTGGACCGCGCTGCTGACCATCGCAATGATGGCCGCGGTAACCTATCTCACCCGCATCGTCGGCTTCCTCGCCCTGCGCAACCGCACCTTGAGCAAGCGGGCGGTGACGGTGATGGAGGCCGCGCCGGGCTGCGTGCTGATCTCGGTGATCGCACCGGACTTCGTGGCGGACAACCCGGCCGACCTCGCGGCACTGGCGATCACCCTGCTGGCCGCCACCCGCTTGTCGATGCTGCCGACGGTGCTGATTGGCGTGGTGTCGGCGGGCGTGCTGCGCTACGTCCTGGGGTGAATTGGCATCCGCCGGGCATGGCCCGGCGCTACCCCTGCCGCGCCATCACCCTGCGCTGCTGGATGCCAGCAGGCACAGGCTGCGGGCGGGCAACGTCCATTGTCCCTCCCCATCCATCTCCAGTGGCGCGTCGTCGGTCTGCAGGACCACGCGACGGAACGCCAGCGTGTCGTCGGAGGGCCGGAACCGCTGCTCCTGCTCGCTGGGGTTCAGCAGCAGGGCCAGGCTGACATGGCGCCCGGGCTCGCGCAGTCCGCTGTCCGGGCTGCGGCCGTCCAGCACGATCAGCAACGCCCGCTGCTCGGGGTTGTGCCAGTCGCCCTCGCCCATCGGCTCCCCATCGGGGCGCCGCCACTCGATGTCGCGCATTCCGAGCGACGCGTCGAAGTCACCGGTCAGGAAGCGATTGCGCCGCAGCAGCCCATAGCGCCGGCGCAACGCCAACGCGCGCCGCACGAAGGCCGCCTGCGCCTGAGGACCCGGCTGCGCCGCGCACTCCCAGTCGATCCAGCTCAGCGGATTGTCCTGGCAGTAGGCATTGTTGTTGCCCTGCTGCGAATGGCCGAACTCATCGCCGGCCAGCAGCATCGGCGTACCCTGCGCGAGCAGCAGCGTGCCCAGCAGGTTGCGCATCTGCCGCGAACGCAGGGCAAGGATGCCCGCATCGTCGGTATCGCCTTCCACGCCGTGGTTGCACGACAGGTTGTGGGAATGGCCATCGCGGTTGTCCTCGCCATTGGCCTCGTTGTGGCGGTCGTTGTAGCTCACCAGGTCATGCAGGGTGTAGCCGTCGTGCGCGGTGACGAGGTTGATGCTGGCCGAGGGCCGGCGGCCGTGATGGTCGAACAGGTCCGCAGACCCGGTGAAGCGGGCCGCGAACTCCGGCAACTGGCCCGCATCCCCGCGCCACAGCGCACGGGTGGTGTCACGGAACCGGTCATTCCACTCGGCCCATCCCGGCGGGAACTGACCCAGCTGGTAGCCGCCGGGGCCGATGTCCCACGGCTCGGCGATCAGCTTCACCTGGCTCAGCACCGGGTCCTGGCGCACCGCATCGAGGAAGCTGCCCGACGGATCAAAGCCATGGCGCTCGCGCCCGAGGATGGTGGCCAGGTCGAAGCGGAAGCCATCGACGCGCATCTCGGTCACCCAGTAGCGCAGCGAATCCATCACCATGCGCAGGGCGCCGGCGTTGGTCAGGTCGAAGGTGTTGCCGGTGCCGGTATCGTTGATGTAGAAGCGGCGGTCCTCAGCCAGCCGGTAGTAGCTGGCGTTGTCGATGCCCTTAAACGAGAGCGTCGGCCCCAGTTCATTGCCTTCGGCGGTGTGGTTGTAGACCACGTCGAGGATTACTTCGATGCCCGAACTGTGCAGGCGAGCGATCATCTGCTTGAACTCGGCCACCGTCTCCAGCGACAGGTAGCGCGGCTGCGGCGCGAAGAAGCCGATGGTGTTGTAGCCCCAGTAATTGCGCAGGCCGCGCTCCAGCAGCTGCTGGTCATCAACGTAGGCATGCACCGGCAGCAGCTCGATGGCCGTCACCCCCAGATGCACCAGATGGTCCACCACCGCATCGTGCCGCAGCGCCGAGAAGGTGCCGCGCTCGGCCTGGGGGACGCCCGGATGCTGCATGGTCAGTCCACGCACGTGTGCTTCGTAGATGACCGACCGGTCCCAGGGCGTTGCTGGCGCGCGCTCGCTACCCCAGCTGAACGCCGGATCGATCACCGCGCAGCGCGGCATGTACGGCGCGCTGTCGCGGCGGTCGAAGCTCAGATCGGCATCACGGTGTCCCAGCGTATAGCCGAACAGATGCGGCGCCCACTTGATCTCGCCGACGATCTGCTTGGCGTACGGATCCAGCAGCAGCTTGTTCGGATTGAAGCGGTGTCCATCCTGCGGTGCATAGGCGCCATGCACGCGATAGCCGTAGCGCTGTCCCGGACGCACATCCGGCAGGTAGCCGTGCCACACCTCGTTGGTGTACTCCGGCAGCGCGATGCGCTCGATCTCGCGGTTTCGCGCATCGAACAGGCACAGCTCGACCTTGGTGGCATGGCGCGAATACAGCGCGAAATTCACTCCCAGCCCATCCCAGGTCGCACCCAGCGGGAACGGCCTGCCCTCGCGAACGCGCGAGCTCTGTGCCCACTTACGGGTTGCCATCGTTCTCGTCCTTACCCGCATGAAGCGCTGCTATCTCTGCTTCCACCAACCGCTCGGCCATGTGCCAATGACGTCGTTCCTGTTCATCCGGGCGGCCCTCAGCCTCCCAGATCTGGTGCGCAAGCATCTCGATGCGGCGGCGTCGCTCACTGCTGTCCATCTGCCCCACTCTCCTGGCTGATCCACACCGCAACGGGGCTGCCGGCAAACAGCAGTGCATCCGAGGCGGAACCGTTGAAAATCTCCGTGCGACCGTCCAGCACGTTGTGCATCGTTCGTTGCGGCAGCTCAGACACGCGCTGCTCAGCATCCTCTATCCATGCAAGGGCGGGACCGGGGCATCGCCAGGCACTCGCCCTGCGCACTGCCACCAGCAGCACCTGCCCCGCGTGCTCGCGCACGAAGACCAGATTTGCCGAAGCGGAATCGGACAGGTCCTGCAGCGTGCCGCGCAGGAACAAGGCCGGATGCGCGCGCCGCAGCTGCAGCAGCTGCGAAAGCAGGCGCATCTTCGGTGCGCCTTCGTGCCAGTCCTGCAGCAACTCCGACCACGATCGATCATCGGCCAATGCCTGTGCGCGCTGTGCGAAATCCACGGGGCGTCGGTTGTCCGGATCGACCAGACTGAGATCCCAGAACTCGGTGCCCTGGTAGATATCGGGAACACCCGGCAGGCACAGCTGCAGGCACAGCTGTGCCAGTCCGTTGCTGGCACCGGCGGCCGCCATCATCCTCACGAAACCAGCCAGCGCATCGCGCACGCCCTGCAGTTCGCTGGCGTGCATCAAGGCCTGCAGCCACTGCTGCACGGCCTCTTCGACGGCGAGATCGGGATCGAGCCAGCTGCTGATCCGCTTGCCCTCCCGCAGCGCCTTGCGCAGCCACTGGTCCATGCGCTGTGGGAAGTCCGCAGCGGGCGCACCGTGCATCGGCCAGGCGCCGACCAGCGCCTGCCACAGTGCATAGCTTTCGGCAGCGGGCAATGGCATCGGCATCCCTGCCGCCGCGCACTGCTGCTCCCACTCCGCCAGCGCCGACTGCCATGCACCGACGTCGCTGCTGATCAGCGCCAAGCGCGCACGCGCATCCGGGCCGCGTTTATGGTCGTGCGTGGCCAGGGCCAGCATCGCCAACGGATGCTGGCGCGCACGCACCTGGGCGAGTTCAACCAGTGCATCGCCCTCAAGGGCGATGCGCTGCGGATCGCTGCCGACTTCGTTGCGTGACATCGCACGGTAGTAGCGATAGAACGCCGTGTCTTCCACCGCCTTGGCATTGAGCGGTGCCGAGAGTTGGCCGAACCGCACGCGCAGTTCTTGGCTCTCGGGCGACTGCAGTGCGCTGACCAGCAGGCTCACGGCCGCGCGCCCCGCGGCGTCGAGACCCTGCACGGCAGCCGCTTCGGCCTTGGCCAGGACATTCCGCTCGGCCGGCGTCTGCAGCGTATAGGGGCGGTAGACCGGATAGCGCCGCAGCAGCGTGCAGAGTGCTCGGCGCAGCATCGCATCGCTGATGTCACCGCGGCATGCCGCCTCACCGACTGTCTGCCGTACACAGACCAGCAGTCGCTGCAGGTCTGCGTGCAGCGATCCATCCAGCAGTGCATCGCGTGCCGCCTGCTGCACTTGCTCCAGACCACGCGTGTCGCCTGAGCGCGCCTGCCACTGCTCACTCAAGGTCTGCGCCGACGTCTGTTCATGCAGCCACGCACCGGCCTGATCCATGAAGTCGTAGCCAGTGGTGCCGTCGCACGCCCAGCCAGCGGGCAGTGCCTCACCCTCGGCGAGGATCTTTTCCACGTGCAGGGTGATGTCCGCACCACGACGACCGCCTGCTTCTGCGACGGCATCGAGATGTGCGCGCAGCCGCTGCAGGTAGCCCCCCGGATCGGCCAGGCCATCGATGTGGTCAATCCTCAGGCCATCCACCCAGCGCTCGCGCACCAGCCGCAGCGGCAGCGCATGCACGGCATCGAAGACGTCCTCGCGCTCGATCCGCAACGCGGCCAGCGAGGTGATGTCGAAGAAACGCCGGTAATTGACCTGGTCGCCCCCGGTGCGCCACCAGGCCAAGTGATAGTGCTGGCGCTGCAGCAGCATGTGCATGCGCTCTGCGGAGCGGTTGCAGCGCTCGACCCAGCCTTGGCGGGCGCCAGGCTGCAGCGGATAGCTGCGCGGGGACAACGGCAGGCGAAGATCATGATGGACCAGGAAAGGCTGGTCCTTGATGTCCTCCACCCGCAGAACGCCAGCCTTGACGGCCTCCTGCAGCGGTCGGTCAAGCACGGTCAGCCAGAGTCGCTGGCACGCGCCAGCTGCCTCCCAGTCGATGTCGAACCACTGCGCGTGGCGGCTGCGGCGCCCGTGCATCAGCACGTCCGACCACCACGGATTCTGCGGCGCGGCGGCCAGATGGTTGGGCACGATATCCAGCAGCAGCCCCAGCCCACGCTCGCGGGCGCGGCTGGCCAACCGCAGGAAGCCGTCCTCGCCGCCCAGTTCCGGGTTGATCCGGGTCGGATCAATGCCGTCGTAACCGTGCGTGGAGCCCGGCATCGCTGCGGCGATGGGTGACAGATACAGGTGACTGACGCCCAGCGTGGCGAAGTAGTCCGCCTGTGCCGCTGCGGCGTCGAAATCAAAGCCGGCATGCAGCTGCAGGCGTGCGGTCGCGCGAAGTGCGGTCATGCGTGGCCTCCGTCGCGACCCGCGCTGATGCGCTGCAGCCGCGACTGCAGGCCGGCCTCATTCCAGTGCAGCGGCAGGCGCCGCCGCCAGTTCGGATGACCGCCGACGGTACCCGGCAGGTTGACCTGTGTACGCAGTCCCAGCGCGTCTTCCAGTGGAAGCAGGGCCAGCCGCGAGGGGGTCCTGGACAGCAGGCCCAGTGCATCGTCTTCCACGCAATCTCCATGAATCAGGTCGGCCATTGCCGCGGCATCGTGGCGCCGCTGCGCCAGTGCTGCAGGGAGGTCTTCGATTTCGCCCAGGCGTGCCCGCCAGCGCAGGTCACGCCCGCGCAGCCAGCCGGCCAGCGGCGGCAGATCGTGGGTGGACGGCATGGCGACCGCGTCGCGGCGCCAACGTCCGGCAGGCAGGAAGCCCGCCGCATCACGGGTGAACGGCAGGACATCCACACCCAGCACGCCGCGCGCGGCCAGCTGCTGGCGGATACCTGCCGGAACCACACCCAAGTCCTCACCGATCACCAGGCACTGGTGCCGCCAGGATTCCAGCACCAGCAGGTTCAACAGATCCTGCAGCGGAAACTGCAGATAGACCCCGTCGCGGGCGGAGGCGCCCTGCGGCAGCACCCACAGCCGGTGCAGGCCAAGGATATGGTCGATGCGCACGCCACCACGGCCGGCCATGACCGCCCGCAGCAGGTGGATGAAGGGCGCATACCCTTGCCTGCGCAGGGCCAGCGGCGAGAAGCCGGTGATGCCCCACGCCTGGCCCCGGGTATTGAAGGCATCAGGTGGCGCACCCAGCTCCAGGCCGGCCAGCATGACGTGGGCCTGCGTTCGCGCTTCGGCACCGTCGGGTGCGCAGCCCACCGCCAGATCGGCGATCAGGCCGATGGCCGCGCCGTTGCTGCGCGCCTGCGAGTGCAGGTCCGTCCAGCAGCGCTGCGCCACCCATTGTGCGAAGGCGTGGTCCTGCGCGTCCCCGCTTCGCGAATCGGCCGCCAGCAAGCAGTAGTCCTGCAGCGCCGCGCCAGCGTCGGCCTGCCACTGGCAGACTTCGGCCCACAGATCGGGTTGCGCGTGCTGCAGCTGCAGCCGCGCCGCGCGCAGCCAGCACCACTTGAGGTCAGCCGCACCGGGCCAATCGATGCGCCGCGCGGCAGTGGCGGCGTTCACCGCCTCGGCCAGCGCAGGATCCTCCGCCAGCACGGCGCGGGCGGCATCGGGCACCGCCTGCAGCAGAGAAGCCTGCAGCGGGTCCAACCAGCGCCGGTCACCGGGCGAATATGGACTGTAGCCAGCACCCGGCGGCAAGCCGGCACCCGGCGGCAAGCCGGCGTGCATCGGGCTGAGCGCAAGCGCCTGCCCACCGTGCTGGCGCAGCCGCTGCAGCCAGGGTGCACAGCCGGCGCTGTCACCGATGCCGGCATCGCCTGCGCAGCGCAGGCTGTAGACCTGCGCCGCCAAGCCCCAGCCACGGTCAAGATGCGCGGGCCACCATGCCTTCTGCGGTGCGACGGCCACCGCGATGCGTCGCGGCCCCTGCTGCCAATGCCAGTAGCCGGGCTGCAGCGGCACCGGCCATCGGCCAGCCGCATCCTGGCGCGCGTCGCGCTGCTGGCCGGTCTCATCGACCCAGCACGCCGCGCCTGCAGCGCCAGGCAGGACCACCGCCTCTCCGCAGATCGCGGTGTGCAGTGGCGCAGCCGTCGCTTCTGCTTGTGGCTGCAGCACCCGAAGCACAGCACGCAGCACCTCCGGCGCCACCTCGCAGCGGCGCCCGGAAACATCCTCCCACTGCGGCATCAGCCCCGCAGAACGCGCGACTGCCTGTAGCGCTGCATCGCCGCTCATGCCGGCAGCCAGCGCAGCTGCAGACCACCGCACGCCTGCAGCAACGGGCCGGTGGGCAGATCCAGCAGCGATTCTCCGTCAGGCAGCGAGTGCGGCACTTCGGCAGGCCCTGCGTTGATGGCGATCCACCACTGCCCGGCAGGCAGCTGCCATCCCGCCTGCACGGCGCCAGTTCCGAGCACCATTGCGCCCAGCGAGCGCGCCTGCTCGAGGCCGGGCTGCAGGCAGTGTCGGCGCAGGGCGAGCAGATCGCGAAGCCATGCCAGCGAGTCCTGTGCCGCAAATCCGGCGCCAGGTGGCGGCACATACGAGGCCTGCAACGTCGCAGGATCATTCGGGTCGGGAATCCGCGCCCGCGAGGCGGCGTCGGCAAATGCGCTGAAGCCGGCGAACTCGCGCCGACGCCCTTCGCGCACCGCTCCGTCCAGCGGCGCCTGGTAATCGGTGAAGAACAGGAACGGAGAGGTGGCCTGCCACGGCTCGCCCATGAACAGCAGCGGCACCATGGGTGTCAGCACGGTCAGCGCTGTGGCCATGCGCAACGCCGGCGGGTCCAGCAACTGGCTCAACCGTTCGCCGAAGGCACGGTTGCCGACCTGGTCATGGTTCTGCGCGAACACCACGAAACGGGACGGCGGCAGGTCGCCACTGGGCTCGCCGCGCGCCTCGCCACGCAGGTCGGGCTCGCCCTGCCAGGCAAAGCCCTGGGCCAGGCAGCGCGCCAGCAGCGCTTCGGCGCGGCCGGCGTAGGCAGCGTAATAGCCTTCGTGCTCCCCGGTCAGCAGCACATGAAGCGCATTGTGGAAGTCGTCATTCCACTGCGCCTGGTAGGCGCCCCGCAGCCATCGCGCCTGGTTGCGCTCGTTCTCCAGCACCAGGTGCGCGAGCGGCACCTCGGTGCGGATCGCATCGCTGAGCTGCTGCAGGAAGCGGTCATCATCAATGGCGTGCACCGCATCCAGGCGCAGCCCGTCAAACCGGTACTCCTGCAGCCACATCAGCGCGTTGTCGATGAAGAACCGCTGCACATGCGGTTGTTCGAAGTCGATGGCCTCACCCCACGGCGTGCTGCGGCCGCTGTGGAAGAAGCCCTTGGCATACTGTGCCAGATGGTTGCCCTGCGGCCCGAAGTGGTTGTAGACCACATCCAGCAGCACTGCCAGGCCGGCGGCATGCGCCGCATCGACGAATCGCTTCAGTGCTTCTGGTCCGCCATAGGCTTGTGCCGGGGCATAAGGAAATACACCGTCATAGCCCCAGTTGCGGCTGCCTGGAAACTGCGCCACCGGCATCAGCTCGATGGCGGTGATGCCCGTCGCCGCCAGCATCGGCAGCTGCCCCGTCAGCGCGGCGAACCCGCCGGCCGCTTCCACGTGCACCTCGTAGATCACCATGTCCGGCCAGGCCACGCCGCGCCAGTCCCGCGTCTGCCAGACATAGGCATCCTCGGTCAGGACGGCACTGGGGCCTTCAACACCCTCGGGCTGCCAGCGCGAAGCGGGATCCGGCACCTCGCTGCCATCCGGCAGGCGAAAGCGGTAACGATCACCCTCCGCCGCCGTCGTGCGGATCCAATGCAGGCCATCGGGCTGCCGGAGCATCGGTAGCGCGGCCCCGCCAAGCACCAGTGCCACCTGGCCGATATCGGGCGCCCAGAGCCTGAACTCCACCATGCCCGCGCCCGTTGGCCACGCACCCAGACGAGCGGCAGCGGTCATGCGACAACCTGCAGGTACAGCGTCGACATCGGCGGCAGGGTCAGCCGCAGTGATTGCGCGTGCCCATGCATCGGCCGCGCGTCGGTGGCCACCGCCCCCAGGTTGCCTGCGTTGCCGCCTGCATAATAGTGGCTGTCAGTGTTCAACCGCTCCGACCACAGGCCGGACTCGGGTACGCCAACGCGGTAGCCCTCGCGGCGCACGGGCGTGAAATTGCTGACCACCAGCATCGCCGGTGCCTCGCCGGCCGGATCCTGCCGGATGAAGGCGTAGACGCTGTTGCGGCTGTCATCGGCCACACTCCAGGCAAAGCCGCGCTCGTCGCGCTCATCGCGATGCAGTGCGGGCTGGTGCCGCAGCTGTGCGTTCAGATCACCGACCAGACGCATCAAACCGCCGCCTTCGGCGGTCGCGGCCTGCTCCCATTCCAGCCCGCGCTGGTGCGCCCACTCGCCCGCTTGGCCGAACTCGCCCCCCATGAACAGGAGTTTGCTGCCCGGGTGTGCCCACATGAAGGCGTAGTAGGCGCGCAACTGGGCGAACTGCTGGGCACGGTCGCCCGCCATCTTGTTGAGCAGCGAGCCTTTGCCGTGGACCACCTCGTCATGCGACAGCGGCAACACGAAACGCTCGGAGAAGGCATACACCAGGCCGAAGCTGACCTCGCTGTGGTGATGCGGGCGATGCACCTGGTCGCGCTGCAGGTAGTGCAGCGTGTCATGCATCCAGCCCATGTTCCATTTGTGGGTGAAACCCAGCCCGCCGTCGGCCACCGCGTTGGTCACGCCCGGCCAGGCCGTGCTCTCTTCGGCAATCACCAGCACGTCCGGGAAACGCTCGCGCAGGGTCTCGTTCATGCGCTGCAGGAAGGCCACCGCCTCCAGGTTCTCGCGGCCGCCCTGTGCATTGGGCACCCACTGCCCCTCCGGCCGGCTGTAATCGCGATACAGCATCGACGCCACTGCATCCACGCGCAGACCGTCGATGTGGAAATGCTCGATCCACTCCAGCGCGCTGCCGATCAGGTAGGCCGACACTTCGTTGCGGCCGTAGTTGTAGATCAGCGTGTCCCAGTCGGCATGCTTGCCCTCGCGGGGATCGGCGTGCTCGTACAGGGCGGTGCCATCGAAGCGCGCCAGGCCGTGGGCATCATCCGGGAAATGCGCGCTGACCCAATCGACGATCACGCCCAGGCCGGCCTGGTGACAGCGGTCCACGAAGCGGGCAAAGGCTTCCGGGGCGCCGTAGCGCGCCGTCGGTGCGTAGATCCCCAGCGGCTGGTAGCCCCAGGAGCCACCAAAGGGATGCTCACTGATCGGCAGCAGCTCGATGTGGGTGAAGCCCAGCCCGGTGACGTGGGGGATCAGCCGATCCGCCAGCGCATCCCAGTCCAGCACGCTGCCGTCCTCGGCGCGCTGCCAGGATCCCGCGTGCACTTCATAGATGGACAACGGCGCGTTGACACCCTGTTGCCTGCGGCGCTGCAGCCAGGCCTGGTCGGTCCACTGCAGCGGCGCGGCAGACACCACGCGTGAGGCGGTGGCGGGTGAGCGCTCGGCCCAGCGTGCCATCGGGTCGAGTTTGTCGGGCAGGGTCTGGCCGTCTGCTCCGATCAGACGGAACTTGTAGCACGCCTCCGGCTGGACCCCGGGGATGAACAGCTCCCACACGCCGGCAGCATGGCGCAGCCGCATCGGGTTGCGGTGACCGTCCCAGGCATTGAAGTCGCCGACAACCGCCACGCGCTGCGCATTCGGTGCCCAGACGGCGAAACGCACGCCCTCGATGCCTTCAACGGTCATTTCGGTAGCGCCCAGTGCGCGCACCGCTTCGGCATCACCCTGGTGAATACGCTGCAGCAGCGCCTCATCCAGCAGCGGGCCGAACGCATATGCGTCGTGCACCTGCTCGACGCGGTCGGGGAAGTGCAACGCCAGCAGCGGAATCGCGTCGGCACCGGCGCGCCCCTCGAACAGGCCCGGCAGATCAGTGCTACGA
Source organism: Stenotrophomonas testudinis (assembly GCF_024499815.1). Taxonomy (NCBI): domain Bacteria; kingdom Pseudomonadati; phylum Pseudomonadota; class Gammaproteobacteria; order Lysobacterales; family Lysobacteraceae; genus Stenotrophomonas; species Stenotrophomonas testudinis. Next base: position 260,891 of record NZ_JAMOKY010000002.1, read on the forward strand.
AGGTCCCACCGGCGGCCGCTGCCCTCGATCACCTCCACCCGGCGTGCGTTTGGCACCAGCGCGCGGATAACACGGTAGCCGTTGCCATCGTCATGCGGGCCCAACCAGGCAAACGCATCGGCCGGGCGACCCTCTGCCAGCGCCTGCAACTCGGCCGGCATCGGCGAAACCGCAACACCCTGCGTCACCGCGTCGTAGTCGAACGCCACCGCACCCCGTCCTTGGTCACTCATGCAGCCACCTGGCAGGTCTGCTGGTACAGCGCCAGGTAGGCCTTGCCGGCGGTTTCCCAACCGCCCGGACGCAGCATCGCCGCACGTCGCATCGCATGCATCAGCGCCGGCAGCCGGAACGTGCGCATCGCCCGCTCCACGCAGCGGCGAAGCCCATCGGCATTGGCGCCATGGAACAGGAAACCGGTCACACCGTCCTCAACCGTATCGACCAGGCCGCCCGTCGCATGCGCGACCGGCAGGCAACCGAACCGCTGCGCATACATCTGGCTGAGACCGCAGGGTTCGAAGCGTGAAGGCATCAGCAGGAAGTCAGCGCCGGCGAACATCTGCCGTGCCAGGCCCTCCTCGAAGCCGATGAAGGCGCCGACCCGCCCGGGGTAGCGCTGTGCCAGAGCCTTCACCTGCGCCTCCACCTGCGGCTCGCCACCGCCGATCACCACCAGCTGGCCACCGGCGGCCACAATCTGCGGGGCGACGTCACAGGTGATGTCCAGGCCCTTCTGATGGACCAGGCGCGAGACAACGGCGAACAGCGGACCCTGCGAGGGCTGCAGCCCGAAGGCCTGGCGCACGGCCTCCGCATTCTCTTCACGACCCGCGCACTGGCCGATGCTGAAGCGGGCCTTCAAGTGAATATCGCGTCGCGGATCCCAGCTGGCGTCAATGCCATTGACGATGCCACTGAGGTGGCCACCGGCAGCGCGTCGCGCCAGCAGTTCGTGCAGGCCACAGCCGTCCTCGGCAGCGGTGATCTGCTGCGCATAGCGAAGGCTGACCGTGTTCAGGCGGGTGGCATTGGCGATGCCGCCCTGCAGGAACGACATGTGGCCGTGGAAGTGCAGCTCGTCCAGATGCTCCGCAGGCACGCCGAGGGTCGGCGCCAGAGCAAACGGGAACAGACCCTGGTAGGCCAGGTTGTGGATGGTCAGCAGGGTCGGCACCGCAGTGCGATCCCAGCGCACATAGGCGGCGGCCATCGCCACCGGCCAGTCGTTCAGGTGCAACAGCTGCGGCGTCCAGTCCAGCCCGGCCCGACCGGCGGCCAGTTCCGCAGCGGCATGGGACAAGGTGGCAAAACGCACTGCGTTGTCCTGCCATTCGCGGCCCTGCGCATCCACATAGGGCGAACCCTCGCGTTCATACAGCGTGGGCGACAGCAGCACATAGATCGGAAGACCATCGGCCTGCAACGCCATGGCCACGGTGCAGGCCGGCAGCCCGGCACGCCCGGCGACGCGACCTACTTCACGCAGATGCGGCAGGCGCTGCAGCACTTCGGGATAGCCCGGCAACAGCACGCGCGCATCACAGCCGCTGCGCACCGCACGCGGCAGCGCGGCCGCCACATCACCCAGGCCGCCGGCCTTGATGAAGTCCGCCATCTCCGTCGCCACGAACAGGACCCGCTGCACCAGCTCCGGCAGTTCAACCGGCTGTGACGGGCCACGACGGGTGCCAATCGGCATCAGGTCGAGGGCGGGCAGGACAGTTTCTGCAACGGGATCGTGCAGGGAATCGGCGACAAGGTCGAGGGCCATGGTGAACTTCTCTGAATCAGTCGGGCAGACGCCGGCCGCGCCCGAATGGGCGCCAGGTCTGGGCGGGAAGTCGTCGCGGAACGTGGGGGACGTTTGCGTAGGCTCTACGCGACTTTGCACTGTTCCATATCAAACACCCGTGAAGCGACGGCGATTTGTTTGTGACAGGGCAGCATCAGCTCAGTACCCATCGTTGGGTACGTGCTGTTGTGGACACCCTCCGTCACCCGGTCGCAGGCCTCACCCGGCTGCACTAGACCAACATCAATCCGCGGCACGCGCCGGGCGCGTATCTCTATGCAGGAACCCCACACCGGCGCTGCCGGCTCCCAGAAGACCTGCGATGAGCTACACCCCCGACAACGCCCAGCTGCTGAACACCCTGCAGAACGTCATGGTGATCTCCACCACCGATCGGGGGCCAGGGGCAGTGGGACGCGCTGCGCGGTAAAGGCCGCACGCATTGCGAGCTGTATTGATGGCGTGATGCATCCGCCGGGCGCAGCCCGGCGCTACCGCCGTCGCGAGGTCAGTCTGGACGGCTGTCCGCGGCCACCGCCAGCCCGGCCAGCCGCTTCGCCTGCAGCAGCAGGATCTCGCGCTGCTTCACGGCGATCACGCCGTCATCGGTCAACCGCCGCAGCACCCGGCTCGCGGTCTCCGTCGCCATGCGCAGATAGTTGGCGATCTCGTTGCGCGCCATGGCCAGCTTGAACCGCGTCGCGGAGAAACCACGCCGGGCATAGCGCTCGGACATGTCCAGCAGGAAGGCGGCCATGCGCTCTTCGGTGCGATGGTTGGCCGCCAGCGTGGCCACCTTGCCGATCTCCGCGCTGAGCAGGCTGAACAGCTTCGCCTGCAGCCCCGGCATGCGGGTCGCCAGCAGGCTCAGCCTGGGGAAGGAAATCCGGCACAGGTGCACGCAATCCAGCGCCACGGCATTGCAGAGGAAGCGCTCGTGCTGCAGAAATGCAGGGCGTCGCCATCATCGGCGGCGGCCGGGTTCATGCCACCGCTGTTCACTGGCCGCCCACCACAACGTGCAGCTGCAGCGTGGTGCCGTCATCCAGATACAGCGGGAACTGCAGGCCCGCCGTGCCAGCGGCCAGCCCCTGCACCGCCTCGCGCGGCAGCACCAGCCTGCAGTAGGTGCCCCCGTCCAGCAGCACCGCCTGGTCGCCCCCATGCAGGGACAGAGCCGTGCCCCAGCCCCCATTGCCCCCGAACCGGGTCATGTTCTCGACAGTCTCGCCGGCCAGAAGCTGGCCCAGGTCGGCCTCGTCCAGGCCCACCTGCATATGCTGTTCCTGCAGCAGGACCTTCATGCGACAGGCTCCAGCAAGCGGGACATGGCCAAGGGGACAGCAGGGACGTGGAACATGGAATCAATTACCAGACAACATTCGTGGCCACCATTAAAACGCACTCAGCCGTTGTAGAGTCGAGCCATGCTCCACTGCGTTTGCCTCCGCCACGCCCACCACCCAGACCCCGACCATGCCCAGCACCCGCAACGGATTGCCTGCTACCCGCCTCCTCATACCCCTGCTCCTGCTAGCCTCCAGCGCGCACGCGCAGACCCCACCGGCCGACATCGAAGCGCGCATCGCCCGGGTCGAGCACGGCCTTTCCAGCCGCATCGTGGTCAAGGGCCACGCGAGCCAGGAAATGACCCTGGCCGAGCGCATGGCCTTCCACGATGTGCCGGCGGTCAGCATCGCTCTCATCAACAACCAGCGCATCGAATGGGCACGGGCCTACGGCGTGCTTGAGCCGGGCAGCACCCGCGCGGCCACGCCGGACAGCCTGTTCCAGGCCGGCTCTGTCAGCAAGACGGTTGCCGCCGTCGGCGCGTTGCGACTGGTGGATCAGGGCCGCCTGTCACTGGATGCGCCGGCCAATACCCTGCTGCAGCACTGGAAGATCCCCGACAGCACGTTCACCGCGCAGCAGCCGGTCACGCTGCGCGGGCTGCTCAATCACAGCGCGGGCATCAGCGTGCACGGCTTCCTCGGTTACGCGCAGGGCGAGCGCCTGCCGACCCTGCTGCAGATCCTCGATGGCGTCGCCCCGGCCAACTCCGATCCGATCCGCGTCGAGGCCACGCCCGGCAGCGCCTGGACCTATTCCGGCGGCGGCTACACCGTCGTCCAGCAGATGATGGCCGACGCTGGCGCGCAGCCCTATCCGCAGTTGATGCAGCGCCTCGTGCTGGGGCCGCTGCAGATGCGCGACAGCACCTATGCCACTGACCTGCCGCCTGCCCAGCGCGCGCGTGCGGCCCATGCCCACCCCAGCGATGGCCAGCCGGTGGCCGGCGGTTGGCGGGTCTATCCCGAAGCGGCGGCGGCCGGGCTATGGACCACCGCCAGCGACCTTGCCAAGGTGGTGCTTGAGATACAGAACAGCGGTAGCAGTGCCCCGGGCAAGGTGCTGTCCAGCGCGATGGCCACGCAGATGCTGACCCGCGTCAAGGGCGACTACGCGCTCGGCCTGTATGTCGAGCCCATCGGCAGCGGCACCAGCTTCGCCCACACCGGCGGCACCCACGGCTTCCGCGCCCAGATCTATGGCTACACCCACACCGGCCAGGGCATCGTGGTGCTGACCAACAGTGACGGGGGCGCCGCCCTGGTCGATGAGATTCTGGTAAGCGTGGCGGCCGAGTACGGCTGGCCGGAGTTCCAGATCGTCGAAAAGCCCGCAATGGCCGCCGACGCCGCGCTGAATGCCGAGGTGGCCGGTGACTACGTGCTGATGGACACGCCCGCTCGTGTCACCCGCGAAGGGGATCGCCTGTACTTCCAGAGCGACCTGTTCGGTGCGCGGCCGATGGAGCTGTTCCGGCAGTCCGGGCGCGAATACTTCACGACGGCGGAGGACATGACCATCGTCTTCCCGTTCGCGACGGCAGGCCGGGTGGCCGGCTTCGAACTGAAGCGCGGTGCCACCACCTACCCTGCGACCCGCAAGGAGTAGCCACTGATGCGCCTGCTGCATCGAATGATGATTCCGGTCCTGCTGGGTGTCGTCTGCGGGTGCACCCCACAGGCAACGACGCCACCAGCGGCCGCCGCCAGCGAGGACCCGCTGGCCATCGAAGACAACCCACCGAATACCGAGGGCCAACCCATGCTGGATGATCTTGCCCGTGTGGCCCGCGACGCCGACCGCATCGTGGTCGTTGAACATTCCTACCGGTATGACACCAACGAAGGCATCAACAGCGACACGCCGCGCGCCGAGCGCAGATACCGCGACATGGTGCTGGCCAACGCTGACAAACAGCCGTTCCTCGCCACGCTGGAGGGAATCGATCCCTATGTAAGCATGTGGACTGCCGCCTGCATCTTCGAGCCGCATCACCGCTTCGAGTTCTACAAAGGGAACAAGCGCACCCACACGCTGGAGGTCTGCTTCCAGTGCAACCGACTCGAATGGGACGGCGCAAAGCATCCTGTTCCCCAGGCGTTCTACGCGGGCTTGGCGCCCTTCATCCAAAGCCAGGGCATGCAGCCGGAGCGCGACTGGCAGGCCCTCGCCCGGTTGTAGAGCCGAGCCATGCTCGACTGCACCGCCCGGCCGCCGTCACCGACGCGCGTTGGTGGCGCGGCGAGCCGATCTGGGTCAGCGCCGAGAAAGCCGGGTGCGCACGGCCACTTGGTCGTGGCCCGGCAGCGAGGCCGCGATCCAGGGCGTGCGGCCCAGCCAGTGGCAGGTCTACGACCGCAACATCGCGCTGGAAGACCGCGTGCAGACCGTGCTGGACTGGCTGGCACAGACCGGTGCGCAGGCGCCGCGCCTGGGGACGCTGTACATGGAAAACGTCGACAAGGCCGGCCACACCTACCGCCCGGAGTCAGCCGAGTACCGCGAGGCGATCCAGCGCGCCGATACCATCGTCGGCCAGGTGCGGGAAGGCCTGGACCCGCGGGGCTTGGCCAGCGATAGCAACATCGTGCTGTTGTCCGACCACGGCATGGGCGAACTGCCGGAAGGCCACGTGCTCGACACCGAACGCATGGTCGACCCGACCGTTGCCGTGGCCACCAGCGTCGGCCAGCCGGTCGCCTTCCAGGCCAGACCCGGTCGCGCCGGCAGGACCATTGAGGGTTTCGACAACGTGGATGTCTACCCGCTGCTGGCCCGCCTGCTGAACGGGCCGGCGTCCGCCAATGACCCGGACACGTTTGACGCAGTTCTCCGCCGAGGCATCGAGGCCCCGGCACGTACCGGGGCCGCACAGGCACTGGCCGAGCAGTCGGTCGCCGAGGGGCTGGCCCAGCGTGACCGCTTCCCCACCCTGGGACAGGTAGGTGCGTTGATGAGCCGTCACCCCCAACCGGGCATCCGGGAGCACATGCATGCCGGCATAACCGCCGGGCTGGCGGGCGCGTAGAACGAGGCTCGCCGGCACTTGGCCCTGGCCGCTGAGGAAAGCCAAACAGCGCCATGGGTCGATGTGCTGAAGCGACGCTGTGCCGAGCTCACGTCACGACTGCAACCCGGCGGCGGCTTCGAGGCAGAGATCGCCGCCATCGTGGCGCGCACCCGCCGCGCGGTCGGTCTGCCGGAGTGGCGGTCGTCACCCCTCAATCCTCCCGGTTGATCACACCGAATCGCCCCTTCGTCGCACAGCGGTGTTCCCTAAGCCGGAACCGGGCTACGGTGCGGATTGACCCGCACAGGACTGCACCGACCCATGCACCGCTGGCTTCTGCTCGCCCTCGCCACCCTGCCCTTCACCGCTGGCGCCATCGTCATCCGCAGCGATGTGGATGACAGCGCCTACCGCGTTCCGGCCTCCGCCTTCCCGGCCCTGGCCGACATGCCCGGTGAGGGCCACGGCGTGCTCATCGCGCCGCGCTGGGTGGTGACCGCCGCACACGCCGCGCCGATGGAGGGCATGGATGCCGAAGTGCAGATCAACGGCCAGGCCTACCGCGTCGAACGCGTGGTCGTGCATCCGGGCTACCGGCGCCTGCCCGTTGCACTCGGCCAGGCGGCACTGGCCTCCGGCAACCCGGGCCCGATCCACGCCTTTCTCGCCGCCTCCGATGACATCGCGCTGATCCAGCTGGCCACGCCGGTCAGCGACGTTACGCCGGTTCGCCTCTATCGCGGGCAGGACGAAGCGGGAAAGATCGCCACGCTCGTGGGCAAAGGTGCCACCGGTACCGGCCTGGCCGGGCTGCTGCCAGGTGCGCCTCACCGGGGCGAGCTGCGCCGCGCGGAGAATGCGGTCACCGGCGGCAACGACCGCTATCTCTGGTATCGCTTCGATGGCCCGGGTGACGGTCTGCCGCTGGAAGGCGTGATAGGCGGCGGCGACAGCGGCGGCCCGCTGATGATCCGCGACCGCAATGGCTGGCAGCTGGTCGGTCTGGGCTCGTGGATCACGGCCGTGCCGGAGCATGCGCTGGAAGCGGGGTTCTACGGGCAGGTGGTGCACAACGTGCGCATCTCGCGCTATGCCGGTTGGATCGACAGCGTGATCGACGACGAGTTGTCGCGATCGCCTCGCTGAGGATACATGTCGGCGGCGTGCAATGCAGACGCCTGTCGCAATTTGCACAGGTGCCTGCGACACCAACGGCAGCAAGGGTTTTGGCGGCTTAACAGCGCTGCGAAAATGCTGGAAGCGACGGGGTTTGCAGTCGATCTGCAACCTGTCTGATCGGCACCTTGAGATAGCGCGGGTACGAATGACCTGCCACCAAAAAAGGGTGGCCGGGTTTCGAATCCCCGTGACTCAGTAGGTAATGTTTGCGCTTGCCAGTCGGCGTCACTTCGCGTGGCGCCGGCAGGCAATCCGTCTGCCGGCCATGGCGGGCGGTGCGTGGGGGCTTCGCGCCCACCAGCCTATGCCTACCCCGGCCAACACCGAGGATGCCAAGGAACCCCGCATCCCCGGCTTCATCAACACCCTGCACCGCATCGGCGCTGGCGCGGCCGCCGACGGCCACCCCTGGCTTGAACCGCAGCTGCGCCTGGGCCGCCGCATCGCCCTTGCCGACACGGACTGCGCACTGGCTGGCCTGCGCATCGTGCAGGAACTGGTACTCGCCTCCGGGCGCGTGCGCCAGAGCGGCGGCACCGGCTGGTCGATGCCGCCGTTTGGACAGCGGCGCTGGTTGCGGGCAGACTGGCCCGGGAAGCAGCAGCACGGGATCGATTTCATGGACGAATGTGGTTTGCCTGGGCAGGAACGCGGGGCCTCACGGTCTGCGCCCGTGCTGCGCCGGATCGGCAACGCGCTGGCGCTGGTCATCGGTGGCTGCACCGCCCTGATGGGCCTGGTCATGATCGCCATCGCCGTCTTCGGACAGATCGGCCTGGGCCGTACCGGCGCGGGCCTTACCGGCGGCGCGCTGCTTCTGATCGCCGCGCCCGCGATCTCACTGCCATTCTCGCCACCGCTGGCAAAAAAGCTTCTGTTGCTGGCGATGACTGCACTGGCGTTGTTCGCTGGCGCGCTGTGCTTCTGGCCACAGGCAGGGGCAACGCCCTCGCCCACGGCGCAGGCGGCCGTCGTGGTTTTTGCGACCCTGCTGGCAGTGCGCATGTACCTCGGCAGACGCAGACGCAGGCGCGACGACGATGCTGGTCGCGGCTTGCTGTAGAGCCGAGCCATGCTCGGCTGCGTTTCGATTGGCTCATCCGAGGCGCCGCATGCTAGATTGGCGCCGGTGCCCCGAGGCACCTGAGGTCGGATGCCATGGATGACCGCACCACCCGCCCGCTGATGCGCGCGCTTCGCCGTCGGGCGCTTTACCCTGCTTCTCTGTGCAGGCCTGCTGGCCGCCGGCCATGCCGGTGCGCAGGCAACCGCGCACGCGGAGGACGTCAGGGCCATCGAACAGGTGCTGGAAACCTTCCGCACCGCGCTGGTCAACAAGGACAAGCCCACCTACTTGAGCCTGTTCTTCTCGGACAAGCCAGAGGACATCGACTGACAGTTCGTTTCCGAGGACGTGCGCCTGCAGGACATCCGCAGGACCAAGCCCGACGCGATCAAGGCGCGGCAGATTCCCTCGAACAATTTCATCTCGCTCATCGACAACGCGATTGCCTCGTCCACGCCGAAGGAAGAGGTTTTCTCCAACCCGAAGATCGAAACCGATGGCGACGCCGCCTCGCTGACCTTTGATTACACGTTCCTGTCCGATGGCGTGAAGCAGAACTGGGGCAAGGAGATGTGGCAGCTGATCCGCACCGAACAGGGCTGGAAGATCTTCTCGGTGATCTATTCGGTGCGTGACGAGCGCAGCCCGGCCGCCGAGTGATCTGTAGAGCCGAGCCATGCTCGGCTGCCTTTCGCTCTTCTGTAGAGCCGAGCCATGCTCGGCTGCGGTCTGCGCGAACCAGTCGAGCATGGCTCGACTCTACAAAAACAATGCAGCCGAGCATGGCTCGGCTCTACAACAGCGGAGCCGTCGACGTTACTGGCGCGAGCTTTCCAGCTGCGTGGTCAGCAGCCGCGTCAGGTTCCTGCGTGCGAAGTACCCCTGCAGCTGCGCGGCCTTGATGGTTCTGGCCTTCAATCTCGGCGCGCCATCGTCGCCATATTCAATGCGATAGCAGCGCGAGGCGCCGCACAGCTCGGCCTGGCTGGCGGTGACGATCACCACGGTGATCTCCAGGCTGGTGAAGGCGTTGCCGGTCTTGATGTCCGGGTTCTCGGTGCCGGCGCGGTCGATGAGGGTGCGGAACCGGCCAAGGTCGCGCTCACCGCCGCTGCTGAGGGGGCCGACATTGGTGGCGCGGCGGATGTCCTCGTCTTCGCTGGGAGTGCCCTTGCTCCAGTGCTCGGTACGCTCGGGAATGACCGCGCGCACGACCGTGCCGTCGGGCTCGATCAGGTCGATCACCACGTCAAGCAGGTACACCGGCTCCAGGCCGAGGTTGGTCACAAAACAGTGCGCGTCCAGGTTGCGCCCCGCACCGGAGGTGATGAGGATCGAGGGACGCTGCTGGCGGCGGTAGCTGCGCAGGAAAAAGTTGAGGTAGACCACCCATATCAGGGCGGTCACGCAGGTCATCACCGCGGTCAGCAGCGGTGCGAAATGGAGCAGGTTCTGCAGCATCCTCGGTGAAACTCATGGACGTGGGGAGGCCCATGGTCGCGGTTGCGGTGCTTGTGGGTTGTGAAGTGTTCGGCTTCGATGCGGCGCGCGAGCATCCACGCATGGCGTGGATGTTCATGCGCGCGACCGGGCGTGGCCCTTGTTGCAGCGGAACACTGCACCTACCATCGGACCGCCCTTTCCCTATCCCCGCCCCGATGACGACCTTCGCTGAACTCAACGCCGCCCAGCTGGCCAATCACGCCCTCAACATCTTCATCGCCGAGGGCCGCCACATCGAGGGCGCGCGCGTGATCTACCGTGCCCTGCAGCTCGACCCGCATCAGCCCGATGCGCTGCGCAGCCTCAGCGATTTCCACGCGAACTCCGGCACCGAAGCCTTCTCGGCCGCCACCATGGAATACGCCCTGTCCGGCGCGATCGATCTGGATCCGGAAGAACGCCAGAAGCTGGAAGCGCTGCATTTCCTCGACATCTGGACCTGGGGCTTCGCCCGTCACAACTCCGGCGAAGCACAGCTGGGCGCCGAGGCCTTCAAGAACCGTGACGACTTCGAGGTCGACCACGCCGCCTACGCGGCCTTCCTCGGCACCATCGTGGAGCCGGCTGGTTCGCTGCAGGCTGCCTTCGAGGCCGCGCACCGCCTGTCCGGCCTGATGGCGGGCTTCCTGCAGCACGACGGCAATGACGATCCAGACCTGGACGATGTCCTGCGTGGCGAGGGGTTCGTTGAAACCGCCGAGTACCCGCAGTGGCTGCAGTCGTCCACCGATGACCTGGACGCACTGGACAAGGCCATCCAGGAGCAGCGCCAGAAAGGATGATCCGGCGCGACGGCTGCGCCCTGCCTTCGTAGAGTCGGGGGGGGGGGGGGGGGGGGGGGGCCCCCCGCCCCCCCCCCCCCCCCCCCCCCCCCCCCCCCCCCCCCCCCCCCCCCCCCCGCGCCGCCCCCCCCCCACCCCG